>CAMWUP010000023.1 GCA_947177465.1 uncultured Lachnospiraceae bacterium | reverse complement strand
ACAATGGACAGAATACGCTCCACCGCTTTGTTGAGTACTTCCTCAGAAAGCTCGCCGTTTTCCACTGCGTCCACAATTTTCTTATCGTTGATGCCAAAGGAGGAGGGCATCTCCAAATCAAGACCGGCCTCCAAATCTGCCGCCCTGTCGTTTACTGCGCCCCAGTCGCTGACTACAAAGCCGTCAAAGCCCCATTCGCCGCGCAGTACATCCGTCAGGTATTTTTTATTCTGTGCCGCATATACGCCGTTTATCCGGTTGTAAGAGCACATCACGGTCCACGGCTTTGCCTTTGTTACCGCTTCCTCAAATGCCGGCAGATAAATCTCCCGCAGCGTTCTTTCGTCCACCTCGCTGCTGGAGCTCATACGCCTGTGCTCCTGATTATTGGCAAGAAAATGCTTGATGCTGGTTCCGACGCCTTTGCTCTGCACACCCTTGATGTAGCTCGACGCCATCTGTCCGGCAAGATAAGGGTCTTCGGAAAAATATTCAAAATTTCTGCCACAGAGCGGAGAACGTTTGATGTTGACTGCCGGTCCTAAGAGCACGCCGATTCCTTCCGCCTGACATTCCTTTCCAAGAGTCTCTCCCAGAGTCCGAAGCAGCTTTCTGTCAAAAGAAGCTGCCGTAGCGCAGCCCGCCGGAAAGCATACCGCCTTGACACTCTCGTCCAGTCCAAGATGGTCTGCCGTTTCCTCCTGCTTGCGCAGCCCGTGCGGTCCGTCGCTCACCATCATCTGCGGCACCCCCAGCCGTTCCACCGCCTTGGTACGCCAGAAGTCCGCGCCGGAGCAAAGCCCTGCTTTTTCCTCGAGTGTCATTTTCCGTACGATTTCTTTCACGTTCATATACCAGCCTCCTGTCCTGCAATCCTTATACCTTGTATTCACTCGTTCCGAACATCAATATGAATTCATTATATAATAAATTTAGTTGACTGGCAATTTCAAATTCAACGGCTCTCGTTTAAATACAACTGCACCCTGTTCTCTATAATCCCGCATACCTCCTCCAGCACTTTTCTATATTATCATTCCGCTCATTGCTCTCTCTCCAGATTTCTGTCCTTCAGGTTCAAGGTCTCATAATTGTACTTATCAGCCTCCGACACCTGCTCCGTCCGTATCTCCCCATCCTGACTGCTCAGAATCAGATGGCTGTGCTCCAAATAGTATTCCAATGGCTCTACCCATTCCTGAAACAATTCGTCCCGATATTCAAAGACTGCTCCCCAGGCAAAGGAAGAACCTGCTATCTGCAGGATTTCTCCCTCTGCGGAAAGCCTGTACACACGGTAGGCATAACTAACCCCAAAAACACCCGCGTCATCTATATGCAGGTTCATAATAAAGCCCGTACCGTCTATCTCTCCCAAATAAACATTGTTCCAGTCTGAGGGCGACTGATGCGCAAATTCAGAATAGAGCAGACTGCCATCCGCATTTCGAAACAACACCAGTCCGCCGTCACCACTTCCCAAATCGCCGGCAGCCTCCATATCCCCAAGGCTACCGATATAGATTTCTATCTGCTCGTCACCATCACTGTCCGCCACATCAAAAAGTTCCGTGCCCGCCAGCGTATAATACTGCTCCAGCACATCCTCCCCCGCAATAGACTGTATATACTGATAGCCGTAATTAGGAAGCTTTGGCTCATAAGAAATGCCATACTCACTATATATACTTATATTCGCGGCTTCTACAATCCTATTGTCCACAATCGTAACCTCAACAGGGAAACTAGAATCCTCTATTTTAAGGAAATCTATAAACTCCTCGTAAGAAACCTCCTCGTAGGCTATGGTCGCCATAGATGTATTCACTTTATAAATGCAGTCCTCCGCAAACGCAAGGGGCTCTATTCCGTCTTCATAGCCATTATAGACAATCCACTCTCCATTATCTTTTTGCAGGGCATATGCGGTAATGGTTTTTGGTTCCTTCTCTGACAACATACGGATATACAGCGTACCAGTCACCGGCTCCTCCTGCAGACTGCCGCCTGCTTCCCCATTTTCCTGTTCTGCCTTGTCTGCCTCATTTTCTTGTCCTGCGCCGCCATCTTCTCCGGCAACACCATGCTGCGCCTCCTTCATAGTCTGCTCCACTTCTCCTGTCAGCCCTGTGCCGTCGGAATCTGCACTTTGCCGGGGATTGGCAAGCAATACTGCCGCCGCTGCCGCAATCACGATAACTGCTGCACAAATCAGCACTGCCGCCGGTTTTTGATAGCGTAGCACATTTTTGATTCTGCCTCCCGTATCACCCTCGCCAAACGCCAGCGGCACGCCGCCCACAATCCGTCTGCCTGTGGCAAGGTTCAGCAGGGATGCGGAATATTCCTTTTTTACACCGCTGCCCATCTTGCGGATAACCGCCTCATCGCAGGACATTTCCATATCCCTGCCGCTTAAGAAAAACGCCGCCCACACAAGAGGATTGAACCAGTGCAGACACAGCGCCAGATACCCCAGAAGCTTGACGATATGGTCGCCCCGCTTTATGTGTATCTGCTCATGCAGCAGAATATATGCCTTTTCCTCCCCTTCCAGCGCGGCGGGCAAATAAATCTTTGGTGCAAAAAAGCCGCAGACAAACGGCGTCTCCAGATTTTCGGCAATATAAATATTGTCCCGCTCATGTCCGGCGCCCTTCAGCTTTCTCTTAAGCCTTACCAGCGTTGCCGCACTGTATAAGAATAACGCCAATATACCCGCGAGCCAAATCCATGTCCCGACTGCAATCACCTTTTCCATCGGCTCCGCTGTCGGCATTTTCGTCAAAGACGCCCCGTCCTGCACAGGATTTGCCGTTGGAAGCTGCAACTCTTCTGTATCGGCAGATATTGCAGCCATAGCGCCAACAGATATATAAGAAATCTGCCCTCTCTCCGCCTCCGGTGCATGAAACGCCCCAAGCAGAGAAAATGCCGCCGAAAAGGAAACCGGACAAATCAGCCGAAAAAGCACCACTGACCAAAGAATATAAGAAAAGAGCCTCGGAGCCTTTCGCAGCAAAAACCGAAGTATGATTACCACCGGTATGATGATACATGCCGTCAGACTCATATTCAAAATGCCAACAAAAAGCTTTTCCAATATTTGTGTATTCATATTCGCTCCTGTCTGCCACTTTCAGTTTCATTTTTTCATGGCATTCTCTCCAGATTCCTGTCTTTTAGATTCAAGGTCTCATAATTGTATTTATCAGCCTCCGACACCTGCTCTGTCCGCAGTTCACCCTCTTGACTGCTTAAAATCAGGCGGCTATTCTCCAGATAATAGGTCAGGGACTCTACCCATTCCTGAAACAATTCGTCACTGTATTCCGTTCTAAGTCCCCATTCAAAGGCAGAACCTGCTATCTGCAGGATTTCCCCCTCTGCGGAAAGCCTGTACACACAGTAGGAATATTGCCCATAATCGTCCCTATCCTCTATCCACACATTCATAATAAAGCCCGTGCCGTCTATCTCTCCCAAATAAACATTGTTCCAGCCTACTCGCGCCTGATGCGCGAATTCAGTATAGAGCAGACTGCCATCCGCATTTCGAAACAGCACCAGTCCGCTGTCGCCATCCCCGATATTGCCGGTATAGATTTCTATCTGCTCGTCACCATCACTATCCGCCACATCGAAGGACTCCGCGCCTGCCAGCGTATAATACTGCTCCAGCATATCCTCACCTGCAATATCCAGCATATCCTGATAGCCATGGTCCGGCTCCTTTTCAAAATAGGAGATGCCATACTCCCCGTATCTGCTCATCTGTACTGCTTCCACAATCATGTTGTCCACAAGCGTAATCCGGACAAAGTCACTAAAAAGCCCCTCATCCATTTTAAGGGTATCCACAAACGCCTCGTAAGAAACCTCCTCGTAAGTTATGATTTCCATAGAAGTATTCACCTTATAAACACAGTTCTCTGCAAATACAAGAGGCTCTGCTCCCTCCTCCGCCGTATCGGTACGCGGCTTCCCATTATCGTTGTATAAAACATAAGAGGTAATCGCCTTCGGCTCTTCCTCTGACAGCATACGGATATACACCGTACCAGTCACCGGCTCCTCCTGCCGGCTGCCGCCTGCTTCTCCGTCTTCCTGTCCGGCATCGTCCGTTCCGTTCTCCTGTCCGAAGCCGTCCTCTCCACCGTTCTGCACCTTTATATAGGCACGGGAAATAGTAGTATTGAGCTCAGCAAGAAATATCTGCGTATCCTCTGTGGAAAGCTCTATCGAAACCAGATTCTTCTCTTTATCCACCTCTAGAACCGGCACCATGCGCCAGGACACTTCATTTTCCCCGTACTCGTCCGTCCGGTAAATCTGCAGCATATCCCCTGCTTCCACCTCCTCTCCGCCTATCACCCGGGGACCTCCGATAGGGAAGGAAATACGGTAACGGTCCTCTCCCACATAGGAAAGCGCCATGCGTCGCTGCATAATATAAACATGCTCCACAGACTGGGAAAAACGTGCCGGATAAGTCTCCAGCACCTGCACATCCGCGCCCTCTGCAAAATGGATTTCTACCAAATCCCCGACACGCAAATCCTGACCGTCCTCGCCGGGCTCAAAATAAGTCTCAATCTTATCTGCATTCAGCTCTACCACGCCAAGCACCGGAATCGTTACTACATACCTGTTGTCAGCTTCTCCGACGACGCCATACAGCGCCTGCAGCGCGTCCTGCTCGTCTCCTCCTGCCGTCCCTGTGCCGTTGGAATCTGCACTTTGCCGGGGATTGGCAAGCAGCACCGCCGCCGCTGCCGCAATCACAATGACTGCTGCACAAATCAGCACTGCCGCCGGTTTTTGATAGCGGAGCACATTTTTGATTCTGCCTCCCGTATCACCCTCGCCAAACGCCAGCGGCACGCCGCCCACAATCCGTCTGCCTGTGGCAAGGTTCAGCAGGGATGCGGAATATTCCTTTTTTACACCGCTGCCCATCTTGCGGATAACCGCCTCATCGCAGGACATTTCCATATCCCTGCCGCTTAAGAAAAACGCCGCCCACACAAGAGGATTGAACCAGTGCAGACACAGCGCCAGATACCCCAGAAGCTTGACGATATGGTCGCCCCGCTTTATGTGTATCTGCTCATGCAGCAGAATATATGCCTTTTCCTCCCCTTCCAGCGCGGCGGGCAAATAAATCTTTGGTGCAAAAAAGCCGCAGACAAACGGCGTCTCCAGATTTTCGGCAATATAAATATTGTCCCGCTCATGTCCGGCGCCCTTCAGCTTTCTCTTAAGCCTTACCAGTGTCGTCATACTATAGATAAGCATTGCCGATACGCCCACAATCCAAATCCATGACCCGATTGTAACCGCAGATACCATCGGCTCTGCCGCAGGCGTTTTCTCCGAAGCAGCTCCGCCCTGCACGGGATTTGCCGCCGGAAGCGGCAGGTCTGCCGCATCGTCAGCTATTCCTACAATATCAACAGAAATATAAGAAATCTGCCCCCTCTCCGTCTTCGGTGCGTCCAACGCTCCCAGCAGGGAAAATGCCGCGGAAAAGGAAATCGGACAAATCAGTCGAAAAAGCACCACTGACCAAAGGATATAGGAAAAAAGCTTCGGCGCCCTTCTCAACAGAAATCGGAGCGCTATCACCACCGGAATGATGATACACGCCGTCAGACTCATATTTAAAATTCCAACAAAAAACTTTTCCAATATTTGTGTATTCATTTTCGCTCCTGTCTGCCGCTTTTAACAGCGTAATCCATTATGCCTCATATTCCTCAATCAGCTTTTTCAGCTCTGCAATTTCCTTCTCACCAAGTTTGTTCCTGCGGGAAAACGCCGCCAGAAAGCGCGGCAGGGAACCGCCGAAGGTCTCTTTGATAAACTGTTCTCCCTGCGCTGCCTCAAATTCCTCCTTTGCCATCCGCACGGTAACCATACCGCTTTCATTGGCAAACAAGCCTCTCTCGCACAACCTCTTTAACATGGTATACGCCGTTGTCCGCTTCCAGTCAAAAGCCTTCTCACACAGCTTCGCCAGCTCACCCGATGCAATCGGGGCGTTTTCCCAAATCAATTCCGCAAACCTGCTCTCCATCTCTCCAAGCTTATACTGCTCCATAAAGCCTCCTCTCGCAAATCCTGTTTTCCTGTATGCTCCATGACTCCATTCTTTACCAAACAAAAAGCTGTCTACTTCCATTAGACAATTTTAGTCTAACAGCATTAGACAGCTTTGTCAAGCCGTAAAATGTAACCTTCTACTCCTCCGGTTTTTCTTTACTGCCGTCACAAATGAAAATATGCCTCCGCCAGCAGGCAGAACATGGAATTTGCCCATGCAAACCAAGGGCGTGTGTAGTTATTTGGCGCATTGACATCCACACCTTCATGCATATAGCCCGTACCTGCCGTTGTGTGCGCCAGCATATCAAGCATCTCTCTTTGCTCTTCGCGGCTCTCTGCCGTCAGTCCCCGTATGGCGATGGCGATATGCCATACATAACCGGCAGGCGTATGCGGGCTGCCCACTCCCTCCGCCGCTTTCCCTTTGTAATAACAGGGATTGCTTTCACTTAGCACAAAGCGCCTTGTATTCTGATAAAGTACATCCTCCTTTTTGCAAAAGCCAAACCACGGCGCTGCCAGCAGGCTCGGCACATTGGCGTCGTCCATCAGGTTGTAATGCCCCAGCCCGTCCGTCTCATAGGCAAATATTTCACCATGCACCGGATGCCTGACAATCCCATGCCGGTAAATGCCTGTCGAAATCTCCTCTGCCAGCTTCTTTGCCCTGCAAATCATTTCTTCGCCCACCGGCAAAGTACACAACTGCCTTAACGCGCTGGCTGCCAGCATATTAGAAGGAACCAGATAGTGATAGCGGCAGGCGTCGTCGCTGGGACGAAACCCCGACCAGGTCATGCCCGTATAGGCTGTGGGAGTTCCTCTTCCCTGATTCTGCAGAGTTTCCGTCTCCAAATCACTGTCGCGCTCAAAAACATAGGGCGAGGTTTCATGGCGCTGCTCCGTCTCCCAGACCTCCAAAACCCTGTCAAGTGCCGCCAGCACTTCCTCCGTAAGAATATCCTGCCTGCCCGTCGCCGTAACATATTTTGCAAGCAGCATAATAGGAAAAGCAAGCGAGTCCACCTCGTATTTCCGCTCCCAGATATAAGCGCCCATCTCTGTTTTGTCACGGCTGTAGCAGCTATAATCGCCATTTTTGTTAAAGGCATTGGCGTAGGCGTCCGTCAGAATCAGTCTTGCCTGCTTTGCAATCAGCCCGCGGAGCGCCTGTTCCACTGCCTCGTCGGAAATCGCCCTGAAATACGGAAGCACCTGCATGGAGCTGTCCCGAAGCCACATCGCCCCGATGTCTCCGGTAATTACAAACGCGCTTCCATCCTCCTCCATGGAGAGCGTAGTCTCCCACGTGCTGCGAAAGCATTTCCGGTAAATTTCACAAATTTTTTCGTCCCCTATTTTTTCACAGTCTGCACAAAGCAGCTCCTCCAGTCCCTTCGTCAGTTCCATAATCGCTATCCTCTTCCATTCGTCAATCCAAACGCCTTTAAAACCCTTCCTTCATCCGAAACGCCTCAAAGGGAATGACAATATCCGTCGCGCCCTCCGCATAGGAAGCCAGTTCATAGACGTCATAGCTTAAGCCAATCCCGTCTCCCGTCAAAAAGAAACGGTCCTGCTCCAGCGCGGTCTGTTCCTGTCCCTCCGAATACGGTCTTCCAATCATCTCTGCATACTCCGCCGCAATTGCCATGATTTCCTCCTCCGTATTATCCACCAAATCGGTAATCGCCAGCCGCTCTCCTGTCGCCCTGTCAAACACATAACATTTGTACCAGTACATGCCGTGCGCCCCCGGAAACCAGTAAGAATCTTCTAACAGGCAAAGTACAAGGTATCTTTCATCAATATAGGAAATGAATACTTCTATATTATCATAGCTGCACTCCGCAATATCCTGCATCTGCACAAGTTCTTCCGCATCAGCCAGCTCTTCCGGCACCCACTGCTTCAGCCATTCCCAGTCCTCTCTGATTCCCTCGCAGAATCTCTCGTTATCCTCCTCCCAATATGCTTCGTACTCCTCGTACAAGGCCTTTAGAAATGCATTGATTTTTTTGTCTGCTTCCGTTTTTTCATACAGATACAGTTTGTCAAACTGCGTTGGCATGACAAGCATATCGCCCTCCGGTTTTACTTCTGTATGCTCTATATAAGCGGTTCCCGCCATTTTGTCCTTGCGGTAAATGGCAATCAACTGCGGTTCCTCTGACGCCGCCTGTGAAAGCTGCGTTCTGTAGACGCCATCACCCCCGTCCGCCGCTGCAAAATAGTAGAAATAATCTCCTGTCACCCAAAAATCCCGATAAGAATAAAATCCCAGAGGCTGCCACTCTGCCGTTTCTTTGCTGCCAAAAACAGAGGCAAGCACCTCTTCCCGCCTGCCGTCCCACGTTATATGACAGAGCGCCGCTCCATTTCGCACCTGCGTTCCTGCTTCATAGGAGGGTTCCACAAAATAAATTCCCTCCTCGTCATAGCCGCAAAAATAAAGGTTCTGCGGCGCCTCATACCACAGCTCCCAATCGCTCCCTTTTTCCATGCTGCGGCGCAGCCACAGGGTACCCTCCCTGTTTAAGTACATGGCTTCATGCGTCAGGTACAGCGCGCTCACTCCTGTTGCATCGTCCCCGGACAATGCAATGTCTTCCCATTCCCCGCTGTCTGCTGCAACGCGGCACAAGCCGCCCTCCTCATTGCAGGCAATGATAAATCCGAAATTTCTCGCGCAGTAGGGAATGGTATACCAACTCGGATAATAATAATCGTTCGACCGCGCGGCATAATAGCCATCCGGCAGCACTCCATAGAGCGTATCGGCAATGTCAGCCCGCTCCGCGCCGCCTGTTACATCCAGTCGGTAGCAGGTTACTATTTTTTCCCTCACCAGGTACAAAATATCCTCATAAATGTCCATGCCCAAATAGCTCTGGTATTCATATCTATCATAAAGCTCTCCGGCATCGTCCACATTCTCATCCAGCAGCGTAAGGTCCGTTCCATCCTTTTTTACCCTGTACAGCAGTATCTTTTTCCCGAAAGGGCTGATATCAGGCACCTCCAAAAAATACACATAATCCCCATAAAGACAAAACAGGTTGCCCCGCTGCTCACTCCCCGCCTCATACAGCACTTGCCTTTCCAGCGTGTCCACATCATACCGCGCCAGCACGCCGCCCCAGTAGCCGTAAAAATATCCGTCCTCCGACTGCACAAGCCTTCCCGTATTGTCCTGAAAATAGGGCACATTGCCAAAAGGGGACTCCTTTTCTTCCAAATCCGTTTTCTCCGCACCGCTATTTTCCGTCCTTGAAGTATCTGCCTTGCTTTCTTTGGAAGGTTCTGTGCAGGCTGTGACTGCCGCCAGCAGACAGACAGTAAGCCAAATCATTGTCTTTCTCATCTGTGTACCTCATTTCTATGCTGCTTTATTGCGCAAACAAATATTTGCAACCTATTCTTTATGGCGTCATTCCCTCTTTTATCCGAAACTCTTCATAGGGAATGATAATATCCTGCGCGCCGCTCGCATAACTGGAAAGCTCGTAAACGTCAAAATGTATGCCGACGCCCTCCGCCGTCAGGAAAAAACGCTCCGGCTCCTGTGCAATCCCCTTTGCATCCGACGGCAGTTCGCACAATGCCAGATATGCCGAAACAAGCGCCTCGACTTCTTCCTCCGTATTATCAACAAAGTCCAAAAGCGTAAGACGCTCCCCCGTTCTTCTGTCAAACACGTAATAGTCATCCCAATACATGCCGTGCGTCCCCGGAAACCGGTAAGAGTATTGCGATATATCCACCACAAGGCACCTTTCACTTACATAAGATATAGACGCGCTTATGGTGAAAGTGCTTTCTTCTGCAACCGCCCTCTTCTCCTCCTGCTCTTCTATATCCGGATTATTTTCCAAAAACCAGCCTTCCCATATCTCCCATAAGTCATCCCACTCTGCCTCAAAATCCTTACAAAATGCCTCATTTGCTTCTGCAAGAACCGCTTCATGCTCCCGATACAGTTTCTTTAAAAAGGCATTGATTTTTCTGTCTGCCTCACCCTGCTCATACAAGTACAGCTTGTCATGCTGTGTGGGCAGGGCATTTACATCGCCCTTCGGTCCTGTTTTTACACTCTCTATATAGCCAAGTTCATTTGTTTTATTCTCATCATATATACATACAAGCTGCGGTCGGACGTCCGCTCCCCGTTCCGCCTCCGCAAGCAGCAGCCGATAGATGCTTTCGCCTTGCTCCGTCACAGCAAAATAGTACAAGTAATCTCCCAACACCAAAAAGCGCTTCATGGGAAAGCCCATGGGATATTCCGAAAAATAGTGCTCTCCCTCCATGGAAAACAGACAGGTACGCTCTCCCTCCCGGTTTATCCGATAAAGCCTCCACACACCCGATTGGTTCTCTTCCTCCCACGCCTCAAAATACATGCCGCTTTCGTCATAACCGCAAAAACGAAGCTCCTCTTCAGACTCATACCACACCTTCCACTCACTTTCGCTTTCCAGTCCGCGCCGCATCCAAATCTTTTGGTCCACACTGTAAAATAAAGAATCATGGGTAAGCAGCAGCCTGTCATAGAAGCGCAGGTCTTCCGGCAGACCCGCCGTCATATTTTCTACGATTCCGCTTCCCGCATCCACACGGATTAACCACCCATACTCCTCGCTGCAGGCAAAGAAATAGCCAAAATTTCCCGCACAGTAAGGAATCGATGGCAGATTCCAGTAAGAAAAGTAGGTACCGCTTGTATCAGGCGTCCGAAATCCTGCCGGCACCATGCCATACAGGGTTTCCTCCCTATCTATCTGCTCCACGCCGCCCTCCGGCTTGATTCGATAACAGGTTACCCACTCGTCATGCAGCAGGTACAGGATATCTTTCTCTATGTCCATCGCTGTATATTGCCGATAGCTTGACCCGCCATCATACATCCCCATATCCGGCACATTTTCGTCCAGCACCACAAGCCCTGTCCCATCCTTTTTTATACGGTACAGGATGCTCTTTTTCCCATAAGGACTGATATCCGGTATCTCCAGAAAGTAAATATATGCCCCGTCCATGCAGAACAGCCTGCCATCCTGCTCAGAAGCCGCCTCATACAGCACCTCCCGTTCCAGTGTATCCGCATCATACCGCGCCAGCACGCCGCCCCAATAACTGTAAAGATACCCGTCTTCCTCCTGCAGGAGCTTTCCGGTATCATCCCGAAAATACGGCACACTGGAAAAAGAGCTGCGCACTAACCAAGTGCGGCAGCTCTCCGACAAAACACTTTCCTGCATCTCCCATGCTTCCCGCATGGACTCCCCCTGCCTTATGACAGAATCCATACTTCCCGCAACAGCTCCCATCAGAAATATCGTTGCCCACAGCGCTGTCTTTTCCCACATAATATGTTATCCTTCTTTTGTATTACCTCTTTTTTATTATCATACCCGATTTTTTGCCTGACCGCAACAAATAGTAATTTTAATCCTCCGAAAGCATTTTTACCGGCTCTATCCTGCGTATCCCTGCAGCGCTGACAATGCAGGAGATTGCTGCGACTGCTACAATTCCGGCAACCGTAACCAAAAACCATACCGGAGCAATTACCATCTCACATTTCTTGATGCCAAAGCCGGAGAGAAATGTAGACACGAGCGGATTTATAACGCCTCTTCCCAGCACAATTCCCAAAACAGCCCCTGTAAGTATCACCGGCATATTGATAAGCAGCGTATGCCCGATAAGCTGTGCCGTCGTATACCCAAGCGCCTTATGAATACCATAATTCTTCCTCTCCTTTGTGATTTTTGATTTCACTAAAAGAAGCTCCACCATAACGACCACCACAACCGTAATTGCAACAAAGATAAGACAGATAAGCTGCATGGCAAAACGAATCGTAGCCATACCTTGTTCTATCATCTTTGCGCCTTCGGAAACATCCAAATCCGGAAATTCTACTGCCATCTTTTCCTGTATGTCAGCATAGGATACACCTTCCTTCAGATACACATACAAGACTACTGCCCCCATTTCTCCACTCAGGCGTTCTGCGCCTTCCCACGTCATCATCGCCTTGATTCCGGCATTGTTGAATTTCTGGTCCACGCCCGAAATCATGTAATCCTTGCGCTCGCCGCCCCCCTCCGCATAAACCACGTCTCCAACGCCGACGGAAAGCCGCTGTGCCACCACCGTCGTCAGCACAATTTCATTGTCATACACAGGAAGCCGCCCTTCTATCAGCATCTCATTATTGAGCGCCTGCGGCTCCCTGTGAATATCACAGGTCAGAGTGATTTGCTCATCACCGCTGTAGAGACGGACGGAGCAATTGTTGTAATAAAGCACCTTTTCTACTTCCTTCCAGTCCTCCAGCCTGCTGCCGGCCTCGTCCAGGTTTTTCCCCGTCACATAGGCGTCCCCCACCTCCGTGCCACTCAGTATCACAAGCTTTTCCGGACTCATCGCAAAATTCTGATATAGGGAAAATCCGATTATCGTCACAAGTGCCTGCAGCGCGACAATACAGAGCACCGACAGATTTTTTCGTTTTTCTCCTAATATATTCTTTCCCGCAAGGGCAAGGCTTTGCGGCAGCCTGCAGACATGGAGCGGAAAATAATTTTTCTTAAAATTGTGGGTGTGAACGCCGCCGCGCAGCGCGTCAAGCACCGTGATTTTCCTGTATACCCTGCCTGACAAAAATGCGGTAAAACAGACGGCGCCCAAAACCACCAGCAGTGAGATACCTGCCGCCTGCGGCGCAAAAACAAACCGCCAGCTAAGCCCCAGCATCATACCCTCCAGACTGCCGATAAAACGGCCTCCAAGCCACCCTGCCAAAAGACCGAGAATACTTCCGGACAGAGCAAGCGCCGCCATTTCTAAAAGCAATGCAATTCGAAGCTGCCGGGAGGTGTAGCCCGACGCTTTCAGTATTCCGATATTTTTCAGATTTAACTCTACAAAGTTTTGCACGGAAAATCTTATAATAATCACCGCCACCACCAGCAGAAGTACAGAAAACAACAGAATAATACCCATGCCGATATTGGACATAATGGATACGCCGTGGCGCATGGCAGACCAGTACATCCCCAGATTCATACCGTCTGCAAGCTCTGGAATTTCCTTTGTCAGAATCAAGGATACCTTTTCATCAAATTTCCATGAATCACTGCTCTCCACAAGCCGCGCCTTATATTGCCGCTGTCTGTATCCGGCAAGCGCAGGCTCTTCCTCCAGTATGTCCTTCATACACGCATCCGTAATATAGCAGCTATAGACACTGATATTGAGCGGATTAGCAAATAAAGGGTCGTTCACAAAACCGGCCACGCAAAATCGGTATTCCTTTTCAAAAAACTTCAGGTAAATGAAATCTCCAATTTCATAGCCCTCGCTGTATTTTAAATAATAGGGCAGCAAAATGGAGTCATAGGCAGGATTTTCCACAACCGGTATTTTTCCAATCGTTCTTTCTTCCTCTATTGTGCCCAGCAAAAAACTATATTCATCTGCTTCCGCTTCCAAATCTTTTCTGTATTTTCCGCCCATCACGTAGAGAC
>CAMWUP010000022.1 GCA_947177465.1 uncultured Lachnospiraceae bacterium | reverse complement strand
GCTTGGAAGCAATCAGCCAAATGTGACGCGGGTTATGAAGTTGCTGGAAGCACAGTTAAACTGCAGGCTTTTTATCCGCGAGGCAAGGGGAATCAGTCTGACAGAAGAGGGCAAATTGCTTTTTTTCCATGTGGAAATTGCGTACAGGCACTTGCTGAACGGGCAGGAAGAAATATACAGGCAGGGCTCGCTGCGATATGGCACCGTTGAGATAGGGGTGACAGAAACAGCGCTGCACCTTTTTCTCTTAAAGAAGCTGCGTGGGTTTAAGACAAAATATCCTGCCATGAGAATTAGAATTCACAACCATTCAACGCCGGAAATTCTGAAACAGCTTATCAGCGGCAGACTGGATTTTGCGGTAATTACGATGCCCTTTGAACTGCCAAAGACTGTTATCAGTGAAAAGGTATTGGATTTTGAAGAAATCCTTGTAGGCGGGACACAGTATAAAGAGCTGTGCAGGGAGCCTTTAGAGCTGGAGGAGATTAAAAAATATCCATGGATTGGATTGGGCATAGGGAGCGCAACCCATGAGCTGTACCGGAATTTTTTTATAGAACACAAAATAGACATAGAGCCGGACATGGAGGTTGCAACATCGGACCTTATGCTGCCGCTGATTGAAAGTAATTTAGGAATCGGCTTTGTGGCAGAACAACTGGCACAGCCCCTGCTGGCGGAAAAGAAGCTGGTACGGATTCCCATAAACTGTATGCTTCCCAGACGTTCTATACAGCTAGTCACTGACAAAGAGCGTGGAAAAAGCCTTGCGGCAGACACCTTTTACAAATATTTGAAAGACGGGGTATTATAATGACGTTACAACAGTTAAAGTATGTGGTGGCAGTGGCAGAAGCAGGTACCGTCACGGAAGCGGCGGACAGGCTGTATATCTCCCAGCCAAGCCTTACAAACGCTATTCACGAATTGGAAAAGGAAATGAATATTCAAATCTTCAACAGAACCAACAAGGGCATCAGCCTTACCAAGGAGGGGGATTCCTTTTTGGGGTATGCCAGACAGGTACTGGAACAGGCGGCAGTTTTAGAGGATAAATACAAAGGCGGCAGCGGCGGAAAAAAACAGTTTTGTGCTTCCACACAGCACTATTCCTTTGCTGTCAATGCTTTTGTGGATTTAATCAAGGAATATGGGCAGGACGAATATGATTTCAGTCTGCGGGAGACGCAGACCTATGAAATTATTGAGGATGTGGCGCGGATGAGAAGCGAAATCGGCATCCTGTTTTTAAACAGCTTTAATGAAACTGTCATCAACAAAATACTGAAAGCCAACGACTTGGAGTTTCACCTGCTTTTTATTGCAAAGCCTCATGTATTTATCAGCAGAAAACATCCGCTTGCAGGAAAAGAGGTTGTTACAAACGAAGAACTGGAGCCCTATCCCTATCTGTCCTTTGAGCAGGGAGAGCATAATTCCTTTTATTTTTCAGAGGAGATTTTTTCTGTTTCAGAGCGAAAGAAAAATATTCGGGTGCGGGACAGGGCTACGCTGTTTAATCTTTTACTCGGACTAAACGGCTATACGGTTTGCAGTGGCATCATTGACAAAAAGCTGAACGGAAAAGATATTATAGCGGTGCCTCTGGCGCAGGAGGAAAACGCTGAAAATGATGTGATGCGTATCGGATATATTACTCACTGCCGGAGTCTGCCAGGCAGACTGGGGCAGACATATCTGGAAGCATTACGGCGATATATAGCTGTCTGTCCATAGTTTAAAACTATGGCAAACTCCCGCTTTTACATATTATACACGACCTGTCGGATAAATTATAATTGGAAAAAAACTACTATATTTTATTCGAAAGGGAAAATAGCATGCAGACATCAGTGATTGGATTTCCCAGAATCGGGACTTTAAGGGAATTAAAGTTTGTTTCTGAGAAATATTTCAGGAAAGAAATCGGCGAGGCAGAGCTTTTAGAGGCGGCGAAAAAATTGAGGAGAACGCATTGGAGCACACAGAAAAATGCGGGAATAGATTATATTTCCAGCAATGACTTTTCTTATTACGACATGTTGTTAGATACGGCTGCGCTGTTTGGAATCATTCCAAAGCGCTATCAGGAATTACATCTGTCAAAGCTGGATACCTATTTTGCCATGGCACGCGGATATCAAGGCGCTTCAGGGGATGTGAAGGCATTGGCAATGAAAAAGTGGTTCAATACCAATTACCATTACATTGTTCCGGAACTGGAGGACGACACGGTTATCAGTCTGGTGGGCAATAAGCCGTTTACAGAGTATGCAGAGGCGAAAGCGCTTGGTATTGAGACAAAGCCTGTTGTGATTGGGGCATACACACTGTTAAAGCTGTGTCGGTGCACGGGAAAAAAGAAGACTGAGGATTACATGGACGATATTATCCGCGGATATCAGGAACTGATTCAAAAATGCGAAGAATATCAAATTGCATGGCTTCAGCTTGATGAGCCTGCGCTTGTGCAGGATATGGACAGAGAAGACATAGCGCGCTTCCATACCATTTATGAAGCCATCCTGCCATCTGCAAAGCAGTGTCATGTATTGTTACAGACCTATTTCGGCGATGTCAGGGATATTTATCAGAATCTGATTAAAATGCCGTTTACGGCAATCGGACTTGATTTTATAGAGGGAAAAGAAACATACCACTTAATCAAAAAATACGGCTTTCCGCAGGATAAAATTTTGTTTGCGGGACTGGTCAACGGGAAAAATGTCTGGAAGAATCATTATAAAAATACGCTGCAAACGCTGGATGACTTGCGCAGAAAGGGAATCCGGACTGTATTGTCAACCTCCTGTTCCCTCCTGCATGTACCCTATACCTTAAGCCACGAAAAAAAGCTGTCAGCAGAATACCTTTCCCATTTTTCCTTTGCTGAGGAAAAACTGGCGGAGCTTGCTGAATTGAAGGCGCTCTCCGAATGTAGCGATTATGGCGGCAATGCCGTTTACCAAAACAACGAAAAACTTTTTTTGGAAAGCAGAAACTGCGAAAATGCAGAAGTAAGAAAACGCCTTTCCCTTGTAACAGACAGCGATTATACCAGACTGCCCGCGCGGAGCGAGCGCCAGAGGCTGCAGAAAAATGTGCTTGCGCTGCCGGAATTTCCTACCACAACCATCGGTTCTTTCCCGCAGACGCCGGACGTGAAGGCAAACCGTTCCGCCTGCCGCAGAGGTGAAATATCAGAAAAAGAATATGTGGAATTTAACCGGAAAAAAATTGCGGAGTGCGTTGTATGGCAGGAAGAAATCGGGTTGGATGTGCTGGTTCACGGAGAATATGAGAGAAACGACATGGTGGAGTATTTTGGGGAAGCGTTGGGCGGCTTTCTGTTTACGGAGAAAGCATGGGTGCAGTCTTATGGTACAAGATGCGTAAAACCGCCTATTATATGGGGGGATGTATACAGGAAGAAGCCGATAACAGTAGAATGGTCCGTCTATGCACAGTCGCTGACCTCAAAAATCATGAAAGGCATGCTGACAGGTCCTGTTACCATATTAAACTGGTCGTTTCCGCGGGAGGACATTTCCATAAAAGAATCCATCTCCCAGATTGCGCTGGCAATCAGGGAGGAAGTGCTGGATTTGGAGAAGAACGGAATCCGCATCATACAGATAGATGAGGCCGCGCTTCGGGAGAAGCTGCCCCTCAGAAAATCAGACTGGCAGAAAGCGTATTTGGATTTTGCAATTCCGGCTTTCCGCCTGACGCATAGCGGCGTGAAGCCGGAAACGCAGATTCACACCCATATGTGCTACAGTGAATTTACAGATATCATTCCGGCGATTGACGCTATGGACGCAGACGTCATTACCTTTGAAGCGTCCCGCTCAGATTTACAGATACTGGATTCTCTGCGGGAGCATGCCTTTGAGACGGAGGTAGGTCCGGGCGTATATGACATTCATTCTCCGAGAGTGCCGTCCGTGGAAGAAATCGTAGCTGCGCTGCAGGTTATGCTGACCAAAATCGACAGGGAAAAATTGTGGGTAAATCCCGACTGCGGCTTAAAAACAAGAGCTATGCCGGAAACGGATGCGAGTCTGAGAAATTTAGTGAAAGCGGCAAAACAAATCAGAAAGAAGACGCAAATCTGCAAACCATAAATGTCTTTGTGCAATTAAGCAGCACGGAAATGAGGAAAATATGAAAGTTTCGGATATATATGAAAACAAAACCTTCCATGGCAAAAATAAGAAGAGCCTCTCCTTTGAGATTTTTCCGCCGAAGAAGGACAACGCGCTTAAAAACATCGACGAAACGCTGGCGGTTTTGTGTGAGTTAAAGCCCGATTATATCAGTGTGACCTTTGGCGCGGGAGGCAGCGCAAACTGCAACCGCACCATAGAGCTTGCTAAAAAAATCAAATATGAATATCATGTAGAGCCTGTGGTGCATTTGACCTGTCTCCATTACGATAAAGCGGAAATCGATGCATTTACAAAAGTGCTTACCGAAGAAGGAATTCAGAATATCCTTGCCCTCAGGGGGGATAAAAGGGAAGAGCTTCCTCCAAAGCAGGATTTCAGGCATGCTTCCGATTTGATTACTTATTTAAAGCAAAAGGGTGATTTTTGTCTGCTGGGCGCCTGTTATCCGGAGTGCCATCCGGAATCGGATAACAGGGTGAGTGAGATAAAATACATAAAGGAAAAGGTAAATGTGGGTGCAAAGGTGCTGCTGTCGCAGTTATTTTTTGACAATGAGCTGTTTTTCCGCTTTTTTGAGGACTGCCGGATTGCGGAAGTCAATGTGCCGGTGATTCCCGGCGTTATGCCGGTTATAAACGCTGCCCAGATAAAGAGAATGGTGACTACATGCGGCGCAACCTTTCCGGAGCGTTTTCAAAGGATTATTGACAAATATGAAAATAACAGGGAGGCGCTTTTTGATGCCGGAATGTCATATGCACTGAGCCAGATTATTGATTTGCTGGTGAGCGATATAGAGGGTATCCATTTGTATACCATGAATAACCCGCTTGTTGCTAGAAAGATATGTGAAGGTATCCGTAATATCATATAGAAAATACCGGATTTGGCAGAAAGAAGCCTGCCGTTTACGGGGGAGAATATTTTATGCTTGAAATAACGGGGGAATCAGTGTAAAATCTTGTAAGAAAAGAAAGGTGCGCGGCACACCAAAGCGGCGTTCTCTTTTAAAAACAGGAAGTATGCCGTTTATACGGCAGAATGAGAGGATTTATGGCACTGAAAAAGAAGCCGTTTAACGGCATGAGGGATATTCTGCCTGCAGAAATGCAGCTTAGGGACTATGTAATGGGCGTGATAAAGGATACCTACAGGGGCTATGGCTTTACGCCGATAGAGACGCCCTGTGTGGAGGACATTGCAAACTTAAGCAGCAAGCAGGGCGGGGAAAACGAAAAGCTGATATTTAAGATATTAAAGAGGGGAGAAAAGTTAAAGCTTGCGGATGCGGAAAACGAGAGCGATTTGACGGACAGCGGACTGCGCTATGATTTGACAGTGCCGCTGGTCCGCTTTTATTCCAACAATGCCGCCAGCCTGCCGTCTCCCTTTAAGGCGCTGCAGATGGGCAGTGTGTGGCGGGCGGACAGACCGCAGAGAGGTCGTTACCGCCAGTTTATGCAGTGTGATATCGATATTCTGGGGGAGGCTTCCAACCTTGCGGAGATAGAGCTGATATTGGCGACGACCACGACTTTAAGCAGGCTTGGCTTTGATAATTTTCAGATTCGGCTCAACGACAGGCGGATACTGAAGGCAATGGCAGCCTATGCGGGCTTTTCTGAGGATGCATATGACAGTGTGTTCATCACCTTGGATAAAATGGACAAAATCGGCATAGACGGCGTGAGGGAAGAGCTTTTGAAAGAGGGCTTTTCTGCGGCAGTCTGTGAGAAGTACCTGGAGCTGTTTGAGAGGGTGCAGGAGGCAGAGGACGGCGCAGCGTACTTAAAGGAGCTGCTTGGCGATTATCTGGAAAAAGAGGTGGTGGATTCCTTCGCGGAAATTATAGACAGTGTAAACGCCAACAAAGAAGATACTTTTGCGTTGGTATTTGATCCTACGCTTGTGCGGGGAATGGGCTATTATACCGGCACTATTTTTGAAATTGCAATGCCGGAATTTGGCGGAAGCTGCGGCGGCGGCGGCAGATATGATGAAATGGTGGGCAAGTTTACGGGCAATAACGTGCCTGCCTGCGGCTTTTCCATCGGCTTTGAGAGAATCATCCTGCTGCTTACCGAAAAGGGCTTTCAGGTGCCGGATGCGTTGAAAAAGACAGCCTTTCTGATTGAAAAGGGCGTCGCAGGCGATATGCTGAACGAGGTGATTGCCGAGGCGGACGCGGAGCGGAAAAAGGGCAGGCAGGTGCTGACAGTCCGCATGAACAAGAACAAGAAATTCCAAAAGGAACAGCTTATGGCAGAGGGCTATGAGGAATTTAAGGAATTTTACAAAAATCCGCTGAAATAGGGAGGTAAAGATATGTCTGAGACAATGAAGGGTTTAAAACGCACACACCGCTGCGGCGAGTTATCCGCAGCCAATACAGGTGAGCATGTCACTGTGATGGGCTGGGTGCAGAAGCAGAGAAACAAAGGTGGAATCATATTCGTGGATTTGCGCGACCGCGCAGGCATCCTGCAGGTGATTTTTGAGGAGAGCGACTGCGGAGCGGAGAATTTTGCAAAGGCGGAAAAGCTGCGCAGTGAGTTCGTGATTGCCGTGACGGGGCGTGTGGAAAAAAGAGCCGCCGCTGCCAATGAAAATCTGGCGACGGGAGAGATTGAGGTGCGCGCCGAAGCGCTCAGGGTTCTGTCCGAGGCGGAAACGCCGCCCTTCCCGATAGAAGCAGAGAGCAGGACGAAGGAGGAGCTTCGCCTGAAATACCGTTACCTTGATTTGCGCAGACCTGCGCTGCAGAAAAATTTGATGCTGCGCAGCAAAATTACAACTACCATCAGAAGCTTTCTGACAGAAGAAGGTTTTTTAGAGATTGAAACGCCCATGCTGACCAAATCCACGCCGGAGGGCGCCAGGGATTATCTGGTGCCGAGCCGTGTGCATCCGGGCAATTTTTATGCGCTGCCACAGTCTCCTCAGATATTTAAGCAGCTTTTGATGTGTTCGGGATATGACCGCTATTTCCAGATTGCAAGATGCTTCCGTGACGAGGACTTGCGTGCGGACAGACAGCCTGAGTTTACGCAGGTGGATATGGAGCTTTCCTTTGTCGATGTGGATGATGTTATCGATGCCACGGAGAGAATGGTGCAGAAGGTGTGCAGGGAGGCAATCGGCATCGAGGTAAATCTGCCGATGAAGCGGATGACCTGGCAGGAAGCGATGGAGCGCTTTGGTTCCGATAAGCCGGATACCCGTTTTGGCATGGAGCTTCATAATGTGTCTGAGGCGGTAAAGGGATGCGGCTTTGGCGTATTTACGGGCGCGCTGGAAAGCGGCGGCTCTGTGCGCGGCATCAATGTAAAGGGACAGGCGGAAATGCCCCGAAAGAAAATAGACGCCCTGACAGAGTTTGCAAAGGGGTATGGGGCAAAAGGGCTGGCTTATTTGTCCGTGCAGCCTGACGGCACTTACAAATCTTCCTTTGCCAAATTTATGACTAAGGAGGAGCTTTCTGCCCTCGTGAGCGCCATGGAGGGAGAAAAGGGAGACTTGCTCTTATTTGCGGCAGATAAAAACAATATTGTATACAGTGTGCTGGGCGCGCTGCGCGTGGAGCTGGCAAAGCAGCTTGAGCTGATAGACAACAACAGGTTTGATTTTCTGTGGGTAACGGAGTTCCCGCTTTTAGAGTGGAGTGAGGATGAGAACCGTTTTGTGGCCATGCATCATCCCTTTACCATGCCCATGGAGGAGGATTTGCCCTTTATTGATACGGACCCCGGCAGGGTTCGCGCCAAGGCCTACGATATCGTGTTAAACGGTGTGGAGCTGGGCGGCGGCAGCGTAAGAATTTTCCAGCCGGATGTGCAGGAGAAGATGTTTGAAGCGCTCGGCTTTACAAAGGAATCGGCATATGAGCGTTTTGGCTTTTTAATAAATGCGTTTAAGTACGGCGTGCCGCCCCACGCAGGACTGGCAATCGGTCTGGACCGTTTTGTCATGCTGCTGGTAAAGGCAGATAATATCAGAGAGGTGATTGCCTTCCCCAAGGTGAAGGATGCTTCCTGCCTGATGAGTGAAGCGCCGAATGTAGTGGACGATGTGCAGCTTGCAGAGCTTAAAATCAAGCTTGCAGTAAATGAGGATGAAGGTACGGTATGCTGAAGCTGTATCTGATGGAAGCAGAGCCGCTTTTAGAGGCGGACAAGCGCGCATGTGCATATGAGCTTGTGGAGAAAGAGAGAAGCAGGCGTGCGGCGAATCAAAAGCAGGAGAGCGCGCAGGCGTTAAGCCTTGCAGCAGGACTGCTTCTTGCCTATGCGGTTTTGCAAGCGGATAAATCTGTCATGCCAAGCGAAAATCAGTATGACAGTGACGACAAAAAAATAAATCCGGTGTATGTGTCTGTAGAGGAAGCGATAACCGAATTACAGGGCAGAAATCCGGTAGAAACCATTGTAACCCCGGGAGGAAAGCCAGCGCTTAAAGGTTCCCGGGGGCTTTTCTTTAATCTGTCCCATTCCGGTGTCTATGCGGCTTGCGCTATTTCGGACAGAGAGATAGGGCTGGATATCCAGCAGTATGGAAAGCCAGTCAGCTCTGCCGTTTTGAACAGGGTTTTACATGAAACAGAAAAAAATGACTGTGCGGGATTGTCAGAAGAAGCGAAAACGACTTTCTTTTTCAAGCACTGGGCGGCGAAGGAGGCATATGTAAAATGTACGGGAGAAGGGCTTGCGAGAAGCTTTTCAGCACTTCTTGCCGATTGGAAGGACGGCAGCGTGACCGACACGGAGAGGGGCATAAGCAGAAAGCTTTATATGGTAAAGGCGCCTGCCGGATATGCGCTTGCCATTTGTACGGAAACTAAAAATTAATAAAAAAATACGACAGCTTTTACCTGTTCCTGCATATACTTATAGCATGATTGTTTGAACTGCCGTGGGCACATATAAATATGAAGGAATAGTGTAAATGATGGAAATAAAAAAGGAAACGGCTGCCGAGGAGCTTTTGGGGCTGCAGAAGGAAATGGAGCAGATACGCTTCAGGTATCTTTATGAAAACGCGGTGCGAAGCGTGATGGAGATAACGAGGCGGGAGGCTGTCGGACTGGAAAATACTTTTAATCGTGAAATTTTAAGCAGCTTAAGCGGCAGAATCAAAACGCCGGAGAGTATAGAGAGAAAACTGGAAAAGAAGGGCTGTAAGGTAGACTTGGAAACGGCAAGGACAAAGCTGAACGATATAGCAGGCGTTCGGGCCGCCTGTTTTTTTCTGGATGATGTGTATGAACTGGCAAAGCGCCTGAAGCGGCAGGACGGCTTTCGCGTGCTCAAAGAAAAGAATTATATTGAAAGCCCTAAGGCAAGCGGCTATAAGAGCCTGCATCTGATTGTGGAGGTACCGGTAAAGCTGCCGGAGACGAAGGTGATAAAGCAAGGCTTTGGTGCTTTAGAGCCGGTCAGGGTGGAGCTGCAGCTCCGCACACTGGCGATGGATTTCTGGGCCCGGCTGGACCACAGGCTCTGCTATAAAAAGGATTTAAAGGCAGCAAAAAATGTCCAGAAGGACTTGCGCAAGTATGCGGAAATTATTGCAAGGGTGGACGTTCAAATGCTGAGTCTCAGGAAGAGAATCGATGCCATATAGGAGATTTCGTTACGAAAATCGGTCATTTTGATACAAGGCCATTTCCTTGAAAGACGAAATGCGAGTATAATTGAGAAAGCAAATAATTTTTTGCCGCTTGCGTAGTTGTATGCATAGCAATTTTCAAGTAGGAAGGGCAGGATTACCTTATGGCAGTTTCGTCAGTGAGTTTTCAGCATGTGATTGACAGAATGAGCAGGATTAGCGCCCTGAATGTAAGAAACAATAATACGGTTGGCAGAAGTGCAACTGTAGGGAAGAGCACGGGTACGGAGAAAAGCACATCTGTCAGAAAAACAACGGGCGTGGGAACGGGAAGCAAAACCACCCTGCAAACGGGCAGCAGCGGCTTAAGCGTAAGCAGCGCGCAGAAGACGGGGGCCGGATTCAGAAAGATAGCGGAAAAGCTGCAGAACACTGACTGGAGCCGTGATTACAGGCTTTCTAAAAAGAAGGAACTGCAGAACAATGTCCGCACCTTTGCGGAGGAATACAACAAGCTTTTGACAGGCGTAAAAAACGTATCGGATGGCGAGGGCGGCACCTATGGCAGCAGATTTACGCAGTTACTGCGGGATAATAAGGAGGCGCTTTCCGGAATCGGACTGGAAGTGGGGACGGACGGTACGCTTTCTGTCAATGGCCGGACTTTAAAAAAGGCAAAGGCGGACGCTTTTGAAGCTGTGTTTAAAGGTGCGGACAGCGTTGCGGGGAAAGCGGCGGTAAACAGCATATACGCGGAGGCACAGAACATGCTTTCCAGTGTGGGAAAGCTGTACGGTTACGGTTCCATGTATGGGACAGGTCTCGGCATATATGGGCTGGGAGGTCTTGGCACGTATGGTCTCGGAAGTGCGGGCTTAAGCTCCATGGCGCTTGGCAATTATGCGCTTCAGACCGGCGCTCTTTCAAGCTATGGCCTCGGCGGATATGGATACGGCGCATATGGTTATGGTACGTCAGGCTTAAACAGTCTTTACGCGGCATTGTCTTCTTATGCAGGCAGATATATTGACACGCAGTTGTAAAGTATAAGGGCGGCACTGCCGCACAGGAGGCGGCAAATGATAAAAATTTCGGTTGTCGATGACGATGTATTATTCGGAAAAAATGTAGCCGGATTGATAGAGGAGTGTGCGCCGGAGCCCGTCAGGACAACTTTTTTTCAGAGCGGCAGGGCGTTTTTGGAACAGGGAGCAGATACGGATATATTGTTTTTGGACATTTCCATGCCGGATATGAGCGGAATGGAGCTGGCGCTTGCGTTGAAGGAAAAGCGGAAACGTCCGGCAGTAGTCTTTCTGACAGGGATGCCGGAATATGTCTATGATGCGTTTGAGGCGGAAGCGGCGGGCTATCTGCTGAAGCCTGTGGAGAAGGACAGGCTGAAACAGGTTTTAAACAGACTGACAGGGCGTATTCATGAGGCGGAAAAGGAAGGCGCTCTTCTTATTAAAAACGGGGGTTTTGTGCATAAAATTGCGCCGGAGGATATTTTGTATGTGGAAAATCAGGGGCGCAAGCTGGTTTTTCACACAAAAGAGGGCATGTTTGCCTGCTACGGAAAGATGGAGGAATATGAAAAGCGGCTTCCCTCATATTTTTTCAGATGTCACAGGGGATATCTGGTATCTTTAAAAGAAGTGTCTTCCTATGACAGGATTTCTGTGGTATTATCAAACGGAGAAACGGTGCTTATGGCAAAACAGAGATATGAGGCTTTTTTACAGGCTGTTGTAGACTGGCTGAAATAGGGAGCGTGTATGGTGATAGATTTGCTTAGCAGCGGACTTAGCGTCGGCTGCTTTTTATTTTTTATATGGGGATTGATAAAGCCAAAGAGCAGGTATGTGAATGGTCCCGCTGTTTTTTTATGCTGTCTGGGTGTGTTTGTGGGAATCGGAAACCGACTGGATAATCTGCTTTTGACAGGCGGACTATGTCTTTTACTCATGCTTTTTTATGAGGGAAGTCTGCATATGAAGGGGTATCTGTCAGTTGCCTATGTTTCCATACGTGAGCTGGTGCGTTTTACGATTTTTCATCTGGGGAATTCCTTTGTGCAGGGTATAGTCCATGCCCATATAAAAGATTTTGAAGACGGAGTAATCGGGGAAGAAGAACTTATGAGCGCGCTGGGGGCTGCGGAGCGGATTTACCAGATGCTTTTCTTTATCATGCTGAACCTGATCTGTTTTGGATTCCTGTACCTGTATAAGAAACAGCTTCGGCGGGAGGAAGGTCTGCGGCATCTGAGCAGGGCGGCATTGCTTTATCTGACGATTCCGGCGCTGACAGGCTATGTCTACTGCATTTTGTTCCGCAACATTCAGATTATAGAGCGAAGCGATGAAATCCTGTCGCTTGACAGTGAATTTCCCATTGTGCGCCTGCTGGTTCCGCTGGGAAGCTTACTCTGTCTGGGAGCAGTCTATTCCTCTGCGCTTCTTCTGAAAAAAACAGAGGCGGCATTTCAAAAGGAAAAGGAGGCGCAGATTTATAAAAACCGCCTGCGTGACATGGAGCAGCATATCAGGGATATGGAGCGGATGTACGGCGATGTGAAAAGTATGCGTCATGATTTAAAAAATTATGTGGCGGATATGCAGCTTTTAGCGGGACAGGAGAAGCCGGACCAAAAAGCTTTCCATGAATATCTGCATGCTCTGGAGGACAGGATGGAGGGCTTTTCCTTTGCTTACACCACAGGAAATCCGATTACCGATGTAGTGGTAAACAGGCAGCTTGTACCAGCAAGGGAGGCGGGAGTCTGTGTGGAATGTGAATTTTGCTTTCCGCAGTCAGGAGGACTGGAAGCGTTTGATTTGAGCATCCTGCTGAACAACGCGCTGGAAAATGCAGTGGAGGCATGCGGCGGGGAGGGAGAAATCCACCTTGCATCAAAGCGGCAGGGACGCCTGTTTCTGATTTCCGTGAGCAATACCTGCAAGACGGAGTGCGTATGGCGTGACGGTATGCCGGTGAGCACAAAGCGTGACAGCGGTATCCATGGATATATCCATGGAAATATCCATGGGCAGGGACTTAAAAATATAGAAAAGATAGCTAAAAGATATGGAGGGACCATGCGGCTCCGTATGGAAGACGGCATGTTTATTCTGGAGGTGCTGCTTCAGCTTTTGGATGAAAATGCGCAGTAAGAACGCAGCGTGTGGCATTATCTGAGGAAAGACAGCATAAGATAGGGAAAACAAAGAATAGGAGTGGCAGTATGGCAGCGACAATTATTCTGGATGCCGGACATGGCGGCTGGCATAACGGCGCTGTGTTTGAAGGACGTCTGGAAAAGGATGATGCGCTTGCGCTGACACTTGCGGTTGGCAGGATTTTAGAGGATAACGGCTTAAATGTGCTCTATACACGGACAAACGACACCTATCGTTCGCCTGAGGAGCGTGCTGAGGCGGCAAATGAGACGGGGGCGGACTATTTTGTTTCCATACACAGAAATTCGAGTCCTTATCCCGGACAGTATTCCGGCGTGGAAACTCTTGTTTATAACCGGTATGGGGCGGCAGCGCAGAGGGCGGCGGACATCAACAGGAACCTGGAGGGTGTGGGCTTTATCAATCAGGGGGTCAACGAGGGAAAGAATCTGATCGTGTTAAACCGCACGCAGATGCCGGCTCTGCTCGTGGAGGCAGGTTTCCTCAATACACCGGCGGACAATTATCTGTTTGACACTAAATTTAACGAGATAGCGCAGGCGATTGCAGATGGAATCCTGGAGACGGCGGCGAATACCGTGGAGGCATAGCTTTCACGGTATTTTTGCACAGAATTCATTTATGGCATTGCTATTTACGGGGCATCTGTTGTAAAATGTCAGATATGGAGATAAATAGTTGAAACATAAGTGAGGAAGTGACGATGGATTTTTTTGACATACTGAATATGGTTGGCGGGATTGCCCTGTTTTTATACGGCATAAATCTGATGGGGGAGGGGCTGTCAAAGGCTTCCGGCGGACGTCTGGAGGGTATTTTGGAAAAGCTTACCAATACGCCTGTAA
>CAMWUP010000021.1 GCA_947177465.1 uncultured Lachnospiraceae bacterium | reverse complement strand
ATATTTTCGTGAAAGGATAGAGCTAAAATAGAAGAACTGTTACCAGTCTACAGTATGGACACCTCGTTTTTTAAATGTTAAAATAATCTTAAGTAAATGAATTACTGTCATAATAAAAAAGGAGGACGTCGAAATGTGCATAAAACCGCGAATGAAAACCAGTTATACCATCTGCCTTATCATAGTGATTTTAAGTGCGTTCCTGTCAGCCTGCGGGGGAAAAGAGGCTGTGGGTGACGTGGAAACCGGACAGACCGGACAGGTAGGTTCGGAGGCGGAGATAAAAGCGTTTGGAATTGACATGGTGGATAGGTTTCATTTGGAAGATCCGGCTCAGGTTGTCTGCGGACAGACCTGTGCGTGGGTGATTACCACGCGGCTGGACGGACTGATCTACCAGATTGATTATGAAAGTGAAGCTGCCGACATAAAGGAAATTGAATGGCGGCAGGGCGAGGAGGAAAGCCTTGTCAATGTTGCCGAGCGGAAAGGGATGCTTTATGCGGGGGTTTATCTGGGAAGGGAAAATATTCTTGAGATTCGAAAGAAAAGCTCGGGCAGCCAATGGAGCACTGTGATGGAGATCAATGTGGAAAGACCTGAGTGGTGCTATGTGGGGAGCAGTCTTTTTCTGGATGAAAGTGAAAATGTATACCTGACGGCCGGAAATATTGTGACACGTTTTGGCGAGGGAGGTATAAAAACCGGAGAATACCAACTGGAGGGAGAGGTCTGCTTTTTCAGGGAAAATGATGACGATATTGTGGAGTGTGCGACGGCAAAAACGGGCGGTATCATGCTGTATGCTCTAGGTGATGGAAAGGCGGAAGAGAAATGGACGCTGCAGCTTTCTGCCACGGGTGTGCGGGGGATAAAGGGCAATGCGGGCGCGCCCCTGTGTCTGGCAGTCGGGACGGAGCTTTTGTTTATCGACTGGGAGACGGGCGGTCTGCTTGGGAGGACAGATTTGCTTCTGGCGGGCGTAGCTTCCTGTCTGACCGGACGTTATGATGCAAGTACGGAAACCTTGCTTCTGTATGGAATAGGCGGTCAAAGTGAAAGCAGTGGCAATCTGACTTGCAGCCTTTTGAGCGAAAGGGATGCAACTGCGGAGCAGCGGGTAGAGCTGGTATATGGGACACTTAACCGGGAAGCGCCTGCCGATATCAGGGCGGCTATTATGGCGTTTAATCAGGAAAACGACAAATATTATGTTACAATCCGCAGTTACTATAGTGAGGAAGATTTATGGACTGTGACGGAACAGCGTTTTATTGCGGATATAGCAGCAGGAAACGCGCCGGATATTATAGATATATCGGCAATGGAGAATTACTATGAGCCTCTTGTAAACAATGGTTATCTGGAAAATCTGCTGCCTTATCTGGAACAGTCAGAGTATAAAGATGATATCCTGTGGAACGTGTTAAATGCGTATGAGGCGGATGGCGGACTGTATCTTTTGGCGCCGCAGTTTTTCTTTTACGGCGTCCTGCTGCATCCGGAGTATGCATGCTCGTTGGAGGAATGGAATACGGATGCTTTTCTTGCCATGATTGAAGAAAATCGGTGGGAAAAGAATATTTTTAGTATTTATCAAAGTAATCCGCTGTGGCTGCTGGAATATATGTTTAACAGCAGACAGGAGGAATTTATAGACAAAGAGCAGGGGAGAGCATCTTTTGAAACGCAGGAATTCGCGGATATGCTCGCGCTGTGTAAGGAGTATTCGGAAAACTATCAGTCAGAAGAATCTGAATATTATGATAAGTGGCATAATTTGTGTTATGAGCGGATATTCAATTTTTATTATTCTTATTTATATGACACCGATGTTTATGGCAGGGAGTATTTGATTTATGGCTTTCCCACATCTGACGGGCAGACTTATCAGGTTTCCAGTTCGGATAGCTGCGCCATCTATGCCGGCAGCGAGTACAAGGAAGGGGCATGGGAATTTTTAGAGAGCCTTTTAAAAGAGGAAAATCAAACGTACCATCCGTTTATGCAGGCGGGCATACCAATCCGCCGTTCCGTTCTGGAAAATATGAAGGAAGAAGAATGGAAAGATGTAAACTGCAAAGTCGGGGACGAGATATTAACGATGTCGGAAGCAGAATTTGAGATTATAGAAGATGTCGTTTATAATGGGACATTTGTACCA
Source organism: uncultured Lachnospiraceae bacterium (assembly GCA_947177465.1). Classification (GTDB taxonomy): domain Bacteria; phylum Bacillota; class Clostridia; order Lachnospirales; family Lachnospiraceae; genus Acetatifactor. Next base: position 12,292 of record CAMWUP010000021.1, on the reverse strand, counting down.
AGAAGCATAAATAGTGATATCTGGAATATTATAGAGGAAGAAACAGCGGCTTATTTTGCGGGGGATAAAAGTGCGGAGGATGTGGCGCATATTATACAGAGCAGGATAGGGCTGCTCTTGGCAGAATAAGTTAAAATGAGAGGGTATGGAAAGGTCAGAAGGCAACTTTTCCATACCCTTCGTTTTTTACAAAACGGAAGTCTCAAGATAATAAGGCAGTGCACTGACATATACTGTAACAAGAAGAGATAACAGGATACCTGCGAGTGTAAGGGCGGACAGGATGTTTTTTCGTTTTTCCGAAGCCCTGCGCCAAAGCGGAAGCTTTTCCAGACCGCGGCTGATATAGTACATAAGAGGAATGACACCGGGCATGATGTAGCGTCCCTGCGCCTGATAATCTACCGTGTAAGAATATCGAATAAGAAGAAGGAATGGCATAATCATGCAAAATACCATGACTGCGTGGAAAAGTATCCGCAGCCACTTTCTTTCTTTGAGAGAATTTGTCCCTCTTTTTTCGCGGATAAATACCATGCCAAGTATGCCGGCAGCAAAGACAAGCAGGTAGAAGGCATAAACGACTGCGTTGGTGTACAGCGTGCCGGAACCGTAGTTGGCGATAAAGCTGATTACCAGCTTGGGCAGAAAGGTGGTTCCAAAAAGGAGGGCGGTCAGAGGCTCGCCGCGGCTAGCGTAAGTATCCCTGGCGACACCGAAGGATTTTATAAAATTTTCCTTTGTGGTAAGACCTATTATATCGCCGTCATAAAGCATATAATTTCGGATAAAGGACCAACTGATACATAACAATACAACGAGGCAGATGGGAAGTCCTTTTTTCAGAAAGTTTTTTATGTCGTAGCGCCATTTTTGGTTTTCCCGTTTTAAAAAATAGGCGGCAAAGAGCACAATGCTCCCCAGAATAAAGCCATAGGCATTGTAATAGGAGAGAGCACACAAAATGACGCCTGCGGACAGAAAGGTGCAGGATTTTAAGGAAAAAGTGTCTTGATAGCCGCTGATTAGTCCGTAGAGCATAAGAGCTGTGGAGAGCAGACACATAGAGTCGGGGTTGACATAGGTGTGTAAAAACAGGCTTTGCGGCAGAAAGGTTATCAGAAAACAAAACAGCCACCGCGTTCTGTTGTCTGTAAACAGCTTTTTGCTCAAAAGCAAAACGATATAAGCCGTGATAAGCCCTATGGCAACGTTCACCAGCCTTGCAGTATATAAAAGTGCGAGAGGTGAATCAGTAAACAGATTGACAAATCGCATGGTATACCCCTGCGCCATGTAAGGCAGCAGTGTATAAAAGCCATAGGTCCACCGGCAGTCTCCACTGAGCAGCTCTTCCTCAAAGCCAGTGGGAAGTGTGCCGTGATTGCAGATATACAGCGGTACCTTGTAGCGTGAGTGCTCGTCCGGCGGATTGCACAGTGAAGGAAAAGTATCGTTTAAAGGCTGGTTGAATGCGATGGTAAGTGTTACTACAAGATAAATCAAAAAGTAGAGCGATGTCAGGCACTGCTCTAAAGTCGGTTTTCTCTTTTCCGGTGTGTTGCTGTTTGTCATATCCGGATATTCCTTTCTTACACGGTATTTTACCGCGCGGCGTTGCTTTTATGCGCGCTTCTTTCTTTAACAAGCTATATTATAAAGGAGAGTCGGTTGAAATTCAACATGTTAAGCCGCATTGCCGTATCAGAATGGAAGCTTGTTTCGAAACTTATTTGCAGAAGAAGGCAAGTGATTGAACACGATGAAAATATATGGAAAAAAAGTAAAGAATCAAGGCGGACAATGAATTGACAAACCATATGGAAAGTGATATTCTCAAGATACGAAACTTTACGAAAAAATAAGCGTATACAGGAGGAAAGGAGATTGGGATGAATCGTGTAAGAAAAACAGGAAAAATGTTTTGGGCGCTGACTGTGATTGGCGTACTGCTCATCGGCTGTCTGGGGGCGTGCGGCAAAAAGGATGAATGGCGTGCGAAGGATGTGCAGGTGATAGACGACAACTACCGAACCTGGTATGAGATTTTTGTCTATTCTTTCTGTGACAGTGACGGAGACCAAATCGGAGATTTGCAGGGCGTTATCTCAAAGCTGGATTATATCGCGGATTTGGGTTTCAACGGTATCTGGCTGATGCCTATTATGCCGTCGGATACATATCACAAATATGACGTCAAGGACTATATGAGTATTGACGAGGCGTATGGTACGATGGAGGATTTTGATGAACTGGCGGCTGAGTGTGATAAGAGGGGTATCAAGCTGATTATCGATTTGGTGCTTAACCACACCTCTTCGTCACATCCGTGGTTTGTTGCGGCGTGTGATTATTTGAAGGGACTTGAAGAGGGGGAGGAAGCCTCTGCAGACGAGTGTCCATATTATGAGTACTATAATTTTGTCAAAGGAGACCCGTCTTCCAACAACTGGTATCAGGTCGGAAATACGGATTACTATTATGAGGGCGTGTTCTGGAGTGAAATTCCGGACGTAAACTTTGAGTGTCAGGCGCTGCGGGAGGAATTTGAAGCCATTATGAAGTTTTGGCTGGATAAAGGCGCCGGCGGTTTCAGACTGGATGCGGTGAAGGAGTTTTACAGCGGCGCCACCGGCAGAAACGTGGAGGTGCTGACATGGGTGAATGATTATGTCAAATCCGTAAAGCCTGACGCATATATGGTGGGCGAGGCATGGGACGGTCTGTCCACCTATGCACAATATTATGCCAGTGGGATTGACAGCTTCTTTGATTTTGAATTTGCGGATTATTCCGGCGTTATTACCAAAACGCTGACCTACACCGGAGAGAGCAACAGTGCGCAGGCATATGCAAAGGCGCTTGTCAGAGTGCAGAATGCGATTCGGGAATATCGGGAAGACGCCATAGATGCGCCGTTCTTTGTAAATCATGATTTGGCGCGAGGCGCGGGCAACCTGCGCTATGACGAGCGCAAAATTAAGATGGGAGCAGCGCTGAATATCCTGATGAGCGGAAGTGCCTTTGTATATTATGGTGAGGAAATCGGTATGACCGGCAGCGGCAAGGATGAAAACAAGCGGGCGCCCATGTACTGGTCGGCCGACGCTTCGGCAGCGGGAATGACCAGAGGACCGCTTGATATGGAGCCTCAGGAAAATAAATTCCCTTGCGCAGAGGAGCAGCTAAAGGATTCCAATTCCATACTCAGCTTTTTTAAAGACACCATTCTGCTGCGCAATCAAAATCCTGAGATAGCAAGGGGAACCGTGGCGCGGCTGGAAGAAATTACGGATTTGGATATCGCTGCGATTTCCAAGACCTATAACGGAACTACGATATATGTAATTTACAATTTATCTGAGACGGACGAAAAAACGGTAGTACTGTCTGCGGAACAGTATGGTTATTCCGAACTCGCAGGATACCTTACAGTGGACGGAGGCGAGGTTACGCTGGAAGGAGATACGCTTACCCTGCCGTCCTACAGCGTGGCAGTTTTACGGTAGCCGCCTGTAAAAGGAAACATTGCACCGGCTTATTTTATGCTTTTGTTGCCATTGTACCAGGATACCGATATAATGTATGTAAGGCGGTAAAGAACAGAAGTACAAATGAGAATTATGCCCATTATCTAATAAAAACACCGAAGCTTTGGCTTCGGTGTTTTAGCATGAGACAACCGTCTCCGCAAAACAAAAACACCTCAGCAAAGGCTTCGGTGTTTTAGCGGAGACGGAGGGATTCGAACCCTCGTGCCCCGGAGGGCAAACGCATTTCGAGTGCGCCCCGTTATGACCGCTTCGATACGTCTCCAAACATGTTTACTTTCGTCATTATATCATACCTATCTTAATTTGCAAGCATTGACTGAAATTTTATTTCGTGATAGGCTATAATAAAGTTTAGTTCAACTAAAATAGACGATAATCATAGCAAGGAGGAAATGCGATGAAGAGAATCGGTATGTTGACAAGCGGCGGCGACTGTCAGGCGCTCAATGCTGCCATGCGGGGCGTGGTAAAAACGCTGTTAAACAGCGGTGAAAAGATGGAAATCTACGGCTTTATAGACGGGTACAGAGGACTTATCTACGGCAATTACAGGATGCTTACCGGCAAGGATTTTTCCGGTATCCTGACAGTGGGCGGCACGATACTCGGCACCTCCCGTACACCCTTTAAGCTGATTCGGGAACCGGATGAGAACGGAATCGATAAAGTAGAGGCTATGAAGAAAAATTATAAGAAACTGAAGTTGGATTGTCTGGTTATTTTAGGCGGTAATGGTACGCACAAGACGGCAAACCTGCTGCGCAGCGAGGGGCTCAATGTTGTTACGCTGCCAAAGACAATCGACAACGACCTCTGGGGGACGGACATGACCTTTGGTTTCCAGAGTGCCGTTGATATTGCGACCAATGCCATTGACTGTATTCACACCACCGCGGCATCCCATGGCAGGGTGTTTATTGTAGAGGTTATGGGACATAAGGTGGGCTGGCTGACGCTGAACGCAGGTATGGCCGGCGGTGCGGACATCATACTGCTTCCCGAGATTCCCTATGATATCAATAAAGTGGTGAACGCCATTGAAATGCGCCATAAAAACGGAAGCCGGTTTACCATCATTGCGGTTGCAGAAGGAGCCATATCCAAAGAGGATGCAAAGCTGTCCAAGAAGGAGTACAAGGAGAAGCTGCGCACACGGAAATATCCTTCCGTATCCTATGAGGTGGCAGCGCAGATTCAGGAAAAATCCGGCAGAGAGGTGCGTGTGACCGTGCCCGGACATGTGCAGAGAGGCGGAAGTCCCTGTCCTTACGACCGTGTTTTTGCCAGCCGTCTCGGTTCGGAAGCAGGCAGGCTGATTATGGAAGAAAAATACGGCTTTATGGTAGGCTATGTAAATCGTGAAATCGTAAGAGTACCTCTTGAGGATGTGGCAGGCAAATTAAAGAGCGTAGACCCTGATGCCACGATTGTAAAGGAAGCAAAGCGTCTTGGTATTTGCTTTGGTGATTAATATATGTCTTATACAGCGCTGTATAGAAAGTTCCGTCCGGACAATTTTGAAGACGTAAAAGGACAGGAGCACATTGTAACAACTCTTAAAAATCAAATAAAGGCTGAACGGATTGGACACGCATATTTGTTTACCGGAACACGTGGGACGGGCAAGACCACAGTTGCCAAGATTTTTGCAAAGACCGTTAACTGTGAAAGTCCTGTTGAGGGAAGTCCCTGCGGTAACTGTGCGTCCTGCCGCTCTATTGCGGGCGGCGCAAGCATGAACGTGATAGAAATCGACGCCGCTTCCAACAACGGCGTCGATAATATCAGGGAAATCGTAGATGAGGTGTCCTACTCGCCGGCTGAGGGAAAATATAAGGTTTATATTATTGATGAAGTGCATATGCTGTCCATAGGAGCTTTCAATGCGCTTCTGAAGACTTTAGAGGAGCCGCCTTCCTATGTAATCTTTATACTGGCGACTACTGAGGTTCACAAGATTCCCATTACCATATTATCCCGCTGTCAGAGATACGACTTCAGGAGGATTACCATAGACACCATAGCCGGACGCATGCGGGAGTTGATGGAGGCGGAGCAGGTTCAGATTGAGGATAAGGCGCTGCGATATGTGGCAAAAATGGCGGACGGCTCCATGCGTGACGGCTTGAGCCTTCTGGACCAGTGTATTGCGTTTCATCTGGGGCAGGAGCTGACTTATGACATGGTGCTTGATGTGCTGGGGGCAGTTGACACGGAGGTATTCGGCAGACTGTTCAGAAGCGTTCTTGATGCTGACGTTCTCTCCTGTATTGGTATTTTGGAAGAGGTCGTTATGCAGGGGCGCGAACTGGCGCAGTTCGTCAGCGACTTTACATGGTATCTGCGAAACCTGATGCTGGCAAAGGCGACAGACAATATAGAAGATGTGATAGATGCTTCCACCGAAAATCTGGCACGTTTAAAGGAGGAGGCAGGGATGGCGGAGCTTGACGCCATCATGCGGTATATCAGGATTTTTTCGGAGCTTTCGGGACAGCTCCGCTATGCTTCCCAAAAGAGAATCCTGACAGAGATTGCGCTGATTAAGCTTTGCAGACCGGCGATGGAAACTACGGATGACGCGCTTCTGGAGCGGATTCGCCAAGTGGAAGATAAGGTAGAAAATGCCGCAATTCTACCGGAAGGAATGGATTTGACAGGATTGGGGAGCGGTATGCCGCCTATGACCGGCTCCATGCCGTCAAGGGAGAAGCCGGTGCTTCCGAAAGCGATTCCCGAGGATGTAAAGCAGCTTGTATCGAAGTGGCAGTCCGTCGTGGGAAACACGGAGAATCCCATGAAAATGTATTTAAAATCCGCAAAATTAAGTCTTGGCGGCGACAACAGACTGCAGGTTGTGCTGCAGGATGGAATTGCGTCAGACTATTTTTTGAAAAATGAAACCAACAGAGAGCAGTTGGAGAGAGTGGTTTCGGATTTTGCAGGGAAACAGATAGCAATCGATTTTCAGGTTGTGGGCAATGAAAGAGAATTTGAGGATTCTTATGTGGATTTGACAAAGCTTATCCATATGGAAATAGAAGAAGTAGACGAATAAATCGGGAGGATAAACAAATGGCAAAACGCGGAGGTTTTCCGGGCGGTGCAATGCCCGGCAATATGAGTAATTTAATGAAGCAGGCGCAGAGGATGCAGCGTCAGATGGAGGAGAGCCAGAAGGAACTCGAGACCAAGGAATTTTCTGCAACGGCAGGCGGTGGTGCAGTTGAAGTGACCGTGTCAGGCAAAAAGGAGATACTTGGTGTGAAGCTGTCCGAGGAGGTGGTGGACCCTGAGGATATCGAGATGCTGCAGGATTTGATAGTGGCGGCAGCCAACGAAGCACTTCGGAAGGCAGAGGAGGAAAATGCTGCCATTATGAATAAGATGACGGGCGGGCTCGGAGGAGGCTTTCCCTTCTGATGGAACTGTACAGCGGACATATCAATAAATTAATAGAAGAGCTGGCGGCGCTTCCGGGTATCGGAAGCAAGTCGGCGCAGCGGCTGGCGTTTCACCTGATTAACATGCCTGCGGATAAGGTAAAGCGTCTTGCGTCCGTGATTGTGGACGCCAAGGAAAATGTGCGTTACTGCAAGGAATGTTTTACCCTGACTGATAAAGAAATCTGTCCGGTATGCGCAAATGCAAAAAGAAATCATGCGCAGATTATGGTGGTGGAAAACACGAGAGATTTGGCGGCATATGAGAAAACCGGCAAATATGAGGGCATTTATCATGTACTGCACGGCGCGATTTCTCCCATGCTGGGCATCGGTCCCGGCGATATCAAATTGAAGGAGCTGGTGAGCCGTCTCGAGGGGGCGGTGGAGGAGGTCATTATTGCCACCAATTCCAGCCTTGAGGGAGAGACAACAGCGATGTACATCAGCAAGTTGATTAAGCCAATGGGCGTTAAAGTGACCAGAATTGCCAGCGGCGTTCCGGTGGGCGGCGATTTGGAATACATAGATGAGGTGACTTTGCTTCGCGCGCTGGAAGGACGTATTGAACTGTAAAAAAATGGATAACATGGCGGAAGCTTTGATAAGCCTGCTGTGTTATTTTTTTGTCGATTTTTTCTTTTTGGGACAAACATTTTTCGAGGGAATATGCAGAAAAGAAGGTGTATACTGTCCGCAAAAACACGAAGCGGGGGATGCATATGGAACTGCCCAAAAACATTGTACAAATAGGAAGACCGGATAAAGTACATAAGATTTTCGTGGAGGATTACGTCGTATCCTATATCAAACAACTGAATAAGGCCTGTGACGGAAGGGCAATAGGGCTGGCTTTGTACGGAAGACATTGTGAGGAAGAGGGCTGTCACTATTATTTTTTGTACGGAGCGTCTCAAATACAGGGCCTGGAACAGCGGGGACCATATCTTTCCCAGGCGGATAAAGAAGAAATTGACGAGACAGGTAAGAAATATTTTGACGAGTATGAATTTCTTGCGTGGTGCAGCATCAAGGGTGAGCCATTGGAAAGCCTTTTTGTGCTTGTACAAGGTAAGGGGATTGAAATCAACGGTTATGCATGCTTTTATGAGAAAAATGAAAGTATGTTAAATTATATGCTGCTTTTGGGAGAGGGAGGTAAAAGGAACACACCGGAGAAGCGGTCGGAAACAGAAGAAGTCCAAAACATGGAGCAGAAGGAGCGCGTAAAGCCGGCAAGGGGAGAATGGAGAGCAGCAGATTACATGCGGATACCGGAAACATCGGAGGAGCAGAAAAGCCGTGCAGAACAGAAGAGCGCAGCCTCCAAAAAGAGCGAGCACATGAAGATAGCAGTTGCGGCAGTCTTTTTGGTGCTGTGTGTAATCGGAATTACAACGCTGAACGATTACGGGAAACTGGAGGATTTGCAGGTTGCGGCAAGACAGGTGATTGCAAGCATGACGGAGCAAAAAATTCCGGATGTGAAGCCGGACGAAAGTCCGTCACCCACGCCGGAAACAACAGCGCAAAATACGCCGCCTCCTTACTGGCCGCCGGTTCAGCCGGAACAGACAAATCAAGATAATTCAGGTATGGCGCAGCCGTCGGGACAGGGAAATCAGGACACAGAAGCGCAAACAGGACAGGACAATGCGGGAGCCTTAACCCAGACAGGGCAGAATGATGCCGGTACCGGCACAGAAACGCAGCCGGAGAATCAAGACGCCGCCCAAACGGGACAAGAAGAGCAGGAGGCACAGAGCAATGCAGTGGAAAATCAGGGGACAGCAGAGCGGCCGCAGCCAACAGCATATACGGTAGTTAAGGGGGATACACTGATAGATATTTGCATGCGGCAATACGGTTCGCTGGAAAACATTGAGGAAATATGTCATTTGAATGGAATTACAAACGCAGACAATATTCAGGTGGGACAAACTATTTTACTTCCATAGTAGTTCTGTGATATACTGTGATAAGCAAGGAAAGGTCATTTTATGGCACGAGGAAATACGATGGCAGATATCAGAAGCTATACACGGGAAAAAGCAAAAAGAGAACAGCAGAAGAGTGTGCGGCAGAATCGGTTTAAGCTTATCAAATCCGAGAGTGAAGAAACATTCCTGGATAAACTAAAAAAGCACCGATTAACCATGCTGTACAGGCTGTTGCTGTTTGCGCTGATATGCGGCGCAATCGTAGCGCTTTTTATCATACAGTATAAAAACAAAACTTACACAGACTATGATGTGACAAGAAGTACCGACCGTGTGGCAGTAAGCGGGGCAAAAGATATCCGCCTTGGAAATTATATTCTGACCTATAGTAAGGATGGAGCGCATTGCACCGATTCGTCAGGCAATGTTTTGTGGAATCAGACCTATGAAATGCAAAGTCCAATTGTCTCCGTCTGCGGCAATGTGGCGGCAATCGGAGATTATAATGGAAGAAATATTTACATATATAATGCAGAAAAACAGCTTGGAACGATTGCTACGAATCTGCCTATCCGGAATCTGAGCGTTGCGACAAACGGCGTAGTGGCAGCGGTTTTGGAGGATACCGATGTGACATGGATTTATGTGTATGACACATCGGGCGAAGTATTGGTGCGTTTCTATACAAAGATGCAGAATACCGGATATCCGGTATCGGTGAGCCTTTCGCCAAATGCTCTTTTATGTGCGGTATCCTATATCTATGTGGATGCCGGAGTGGTGAAGTCCAGAGTGGCGTTTTACAATTTTGACGAATATGGGCAAAATCAGATTGATAATCTGGTAGGGGGGTATAACTATCCGGACACAGTGGTCCCCTATGTACAGTTTATGAATAATGCCGCAGCATTTGCTATGTGTGACGACAGCATTGTGTTTTTCAGGGGCAGCCAGATACCGGAGTTTTTGTCAGTCCATTATTTTGATGCAGAAATTCGGGGTGTGTATCACAATGACAGTTATGTCGGTGTTGTCTTTTATAATGCCACAGGAAATACCAGATACCGCATGGAAATTTATAATAATGCAGGTGAGCGTGTCAGGACACAGGAATTTGACTTGGATTACACAGATATTTTGTTTGATAAGGATACATACATTATTTATAACGAAGAAGAGTGTATCATTATGTCTATGGGCGGCGTTGAAAAATATGATGGCAGCTTTAAGAAAGCGGTCAGGCTGTTGGTACCCACAAATGGAAGTTACCGTTATACTTTGGCAACGCAGGATTCGGTGGATATTATACAGATGAAATAAAGTGCTTGGGGCATGTTTGGAAATACGGAGGAATATTTATGAACTGGTTGTTGATTGCGGCGGCGGTATTGTTGATTTGGCGGATAGCAGAAGGGATTCACAGAGGAATGGTGAAGGAGATTATTTCCTTTATTTCCTTGATTGTGCTGTGCTGTGTGGTCGGACTTCTGGGAACGGCACTCAGTAAATATTTTGAAAAAGATATTATCGGCATAATAGTGACAGTGATTTTGCTGCTGATTCTTTGTATTGCGCACAGACTTCTGAGCCTGGTGTTTTTCTCTGCAAAGCTGATTGCAAAGCTGCCTGTTATACGAACCGCAGACAAGCTGATGGGTGCGGTAATCGGCGTTTTGGAAACAGTGCTGCTGCTTTGGATGGTTTACTCGCTGACAATAACCTTCGGGCTGAGCACATGGTGGGGCGAGGCAATCAGAGTCTGTGCCGCTGAAAACCCGATACTTAGATTTTTCTATAAATATAACTATCTGCAGCACTGGGTTGAGTTTCTCGCACAGAAGCTAAAGATTCTGGGGGTTATTTTATAGTGGCAGAAAAGGAATTTCTGTAACGTTATCTTCTATTAAATAGCACATTTCCTCATGCGGTTGGATACCTTCTGCTATTTGCTGCGGATTAAGCTTTATGTAGCTTACCTCTGCATTGGCAAGCAAAAGGCCTTTCAGGTCATAAATTTCTGTTTTCATTGTGGCAAACTGTGAGGTTTCTTTCAGCACAATGCCCCTGCCAATCAGGTCTTCGTTATAGGGAACGGGTTTCCGGTACTTTACTGTCAGTGACATTGTGACGCCAAAGATATCCTCTCCGCTTTTGGTCCATAACGCTCTCAGCCCCAGTTCGTCCAACATGGTTGCAGCAAGCCCGCCGTGAACTCGTTCCGGAAAGCTTTGGTGTTCAGCGTTATATTGAAATAAGGTCATAACACTTCCGTCCTCCATATTGTAAAACGGGGCCTTCAGACCGACAGGGTTGTCCATCCCGCAAATAAAACACATCCTGCTGTTTCGCTGTTTACTGATTACTTTCATTTTTTCCTCTCATTCCGCCGCGTAAGCGGCAACTTTATTAAGGAAACGCCAATGAAAGCGTTTCTTTAGATTACAAATATCATACCGAAAAATTACATGACTCGCAAGTTTTTTCTGGATTTGTCAATATAATTTCTTGACAAATATTCTCAGCAGATGCTATAATAAAAATCCACCGTTTGAGAAGGTGGTCGAGAATAGAAGCGTATTTGTGGCAGTTTACTTCTTTAATTCAATTAAGAAAAAGTTTCTGCAACTTTCGTCAAAAATTTTCCAAAAAAGATATTGACAAAGAATAAAGCGCGTGATATTCTAAGTGAGTTGCGGCAAGAAAAGCAACAGAATCCCTGAAGCGGAAGCAGAGGGGAGAGGAACCTTGACAAAAAAACAGCAGTGCAGCCCTGAAAATTCCTAAAAAGAATATTCAGAGAAAAAGAACGAACCAGAAACAGTAAAGAAAGCGGAAGCGGAAAAGAAGGAGCGGAGCGGAGACGCTTTGTGCTGAAAGGAAGCGGAAGCGAAACGGAAAAGGCCAGAAGAGGCCTGTCCGGGAGAGAACGAGAAAAAACATGAGAGTTTGATCCTGGCTCAGGATGAACGCTGGCGGCGTGCCTAACACATGCAAGTCGAACGGGGTTAAGTGGAAACCTAGTGAAATTTAACCTAGTGGCGGACGGGTGAGTAACGCGTGGGCAACCTGCCCCATACCGGGGGATAACACCTGGAAACAGGTGCTAATACCGCATAAGCGCACGGTCCTGCATGGGACAGTGTGAAAAACTCCGGTGGTATGGGATGGGCCCGCGTCTGATTAGCTTGTTGGCGGGGTAACGGCCCACCAAGGCGACGATCAGTAGCCGGCCTGAGAGGGTGGACGGCCACATTGGGACTGAGACACGGCCCAAACTCCTACGGGAGGCAGCAGTGGGGAATATTGGACAATGGGGGAAACCCTGATCCAGCGACGCCGCGTGAGTGAAGAAGTA
>CAMWUP010000020.1 GCA_947177465.1 uncultured Lachnospiraceae bacterium | reverse complement strand
GAAACGTCGAAGGTACCGCCGCCAAGGTCATATACCCTAATTTTCAGCTCTTTTTCATTGTCAAGACCGTAAGCCAAAGCCGCTGCTGTAGGCTCGTTGATGATACGCTTTACTTCCAGACCTGCAATCTTACCTGCGTCCTTGGTCGCCTGACGCTGCGCGTCATTGAAGTATGCCGGAACGGTGATAACCGCCTCGGATACCTTTTCGCCCAGATAATTTTCTGCGTCTGCTTTCAGCTTCTGCAGTATCATCGCGGTAATCTGCTGCGGCGAATATTTCTTGTCGTCAATGGTGCGTCCGTTTGAAGTTCCCATATCCCTCTTAATAGAAGAAATGGTCTTTTCTGCGTTGGTGACTGCCTGACGCTTTGCCGGCTCTCCTACAAGTCTTTCGCCTGTTTTTGTGAAAGCCACAACGGACGGTGTCGTCCTTGCGCCTTCCGTATTTGCTATAACAGTCGGCTTACCACCTTCCATTACGGCAACACAACTGTTTGTTGTTCCTAAGTCAATACCAATAATTTTGCTCATTTCAAAGCCCTCCTGTATTTTTACACTTTCCAAATCTGTTGCTTTATTCTGTCACAGCTACCATGCTGTGTCTGACCACCATATCGTGATAGGTGTATCCCTTTTGCAGTTCCTGGGCGATAACTCCCGACTCGTATTCTTCACTCTCCACCTGCATAACCGCATTGTGGAATTCCGGATTAAACTCTTTGCCCAGCGCTTCAATGGGCTTGACACCCAGCTTATCCAGTTCTCCTACAAGTTGCTTGTATATCATATTCATTCCCTCGGCAAAGGCGCCGCCCCTCTCTTCCTCGGGAATGCTTCCCAGTCCTCTCTCAAAATTATCCACTACCGGAAGAATTTTTTCGATTACACTCTTTGCGCCAACCTCATACATTGCTGCCTTTTCCTTGTCGGTGCGCTTACGGAAATTCTCAAATTCCGCCATCTGACGCTTTACTCTGTCCTCGAGTTCCTCTATCTTCTGTTTAAAGGCTTCTTCCTTTTTATCTTTTTTTCTACCTTTTCCGAAAAAGCCTTTATCGCCCTCGGCTGCTTCCTCTCCGGCTTCCTCAGCCTTCGCATCTGCCGCTTCCTGACTGCCGTCTTCTGCCGGTTCCTGTCCTTCCGCTGCCGCTTCTGCCGCGTTCTTCTGCGGACAAGTCTCTTCTTTCGCGGCTTCAGCTCCTGCCTGTGTCTTATTCTGCTCTTCTTCCAAAATTTCTTTTTCCTGCTCTGCCATAAGCCATTTCCTTTCCCTGTGTTAAGCTGCGCTACTTTCTTTTATATAAATCATCAAGTTGATGCATCAGCGTCTTCAGTGTGCCGATTACCTTGTCATAATCCATTCGCTTGGGACCGATAATTCCTATGGTGCCCTTCATGCCTTCGTCCAATTCGTAAGTGGCTGTTACCACACTGCAGTCCTTCATATTCTGAATCGGGCTTTCGTTTCCTATATATACCTGAATACCCGTATTGCTTTCATCTGCCAGTGTCTCCTGCACCAGCGCCGACAGCGCCTGTTTCTCCTCAAAAGCGCCGATTAACTCGCTTGCCTTCACATTGTCGGAAAGCTCCGGATATTTAAAAATATTGTTGGCGCCGCTGGTGTATATCTCCAAATCATCGGCTTCTCTTATGACTTCAGCAACCGCATCCAGAACCTCGCCCACAATGGCTTCGTGTATACCTGCCTGCTGCTTCAGCGCCGCAATCAGTCCCAGATTGATTTGCTCAATCGGAAGTCCGTTCAAATGTGTGTTAAGCAGCATGTTGAGCTTTAAAAGCGTTTCATCGTCCAGACCTTCCGGCACATGAAGCACATGATTTTTAATTACATTGCCTTCCATTACGATAACCGCCAGTATCTGTCCCATATCCACCCGCGACAACTGGATAAACTTTATCTTGTTGCGTTGAATCTGCGGAGCGGAAATCATGGTTGCATAGTTGGTGCTCTGTGCCAGCACGCGAACCACCTGCTTTAAAAGCGCTTCCATCTTATCTTCTCTCTCGAGAAGCATACCCTTCATTTCCTCTACTTCTTTTTCTCTTTCCTCCAGCATGGTATCTACATACAGCCGGTATCCCTGATCGGAAGGAATCCTTCCCGCTGAAGTGTGAGGCTGGACGATATATCCCAGTTCCTCCAAATCCGCCATCTCGTTTCTAATGGTCGCAGAGCTTAAATTCAAATCCGTGTATTTGGAAATTGTCCTGCTGCCCACCGGTTCTCCGGTTTCCAGATAGTTGCGGATAATAGCCTGCAGTATTTTCTTTTTGCGCTCATCGAGCTGCATGCCTCATCCCTCCCAATCCAACCATTCGGCAGCTTCTGCGGTTTATTAGCACTCATCCAAAAGGAGTGCTAACATCTTCTTACCATAAAATATCACTTACCCCTAATGATGTCAACTGCTTTTCTGTAAATAAATTCTAAAAAATATATAAATATAAAAAGGATGCTCCTCCCCATCAATTATGATTTCATGGTTTGGAGCATCCTATCCTTTTCGCTTATGTACTTTTTACCTAAGATTGATTTAGATATAAAAGCTTCCTGCTTCCTTTCCGTTAATGACATAGTAAGCCATGCCATCCTCGGGCTTTACATAAAGCTCAACGGACTTGAAGTCTGCTGCTTTCTGCTTTAAATCATACTTCCATACATCCTTGGCAATTTTTACCAAATCCTCTGTCGTGTAGGACTTGCCGCCAAACTGTACGTTCATGCTGACCTTTAATTCGGTCTTGCTGCCGGGCTTTCTGCCTCTCTTGGCAGGCGCTGCCTTTGGTGTGGTCTTGGCTGTCTTGGTTGTCTTAGCAGCTTTTTCTGCTTTAGCCGGAACCGCTTTCTCTTCAGCCTTTACAACCTCTTCTGTTACTTCCTTCTCCGCCTTTACAGGTGTTGTTTTTACTTCCGTAGCTGCTTCTTTAGCAGCCGTTTTCTTTGCAGGCATACTAATTCCTCCTTTTGCCCAAAATATTTTTTCTTACTTTTTCATTCCCTTTATACATTACAAGGTTTACCCTTACTCAGAGTGTAATACATATTTTCTATCTTGTCAAATAAATTACAGATTAATGTGCAATAGGAGTAACCAGTTTTTGACAAAAATACGCAATCACCACAATTCCCAGTATAATACGGTACCAGCCAAACACTTTAAAGTCATGTTTCTTAATATAAGAAAGCAAAAACTTAATTACAATAACGGATACGATAAATGCGGTCAGCATGGCGGCTAACAGAGCGGTTAATTCTATGGTGGTAAAATGGAAACCAAATTTTACTACTTTTAACAGACTTGCACCGAACATCACCGGAATGGCAAGGAAAAAGGTGAATTCCGCCGCAACGGAACGGGATACGCCGATAAGCAGGGCGCCTACGATGGTTGCGCCGGAGCGGGAGGTACCCGGAAAAACGGCTGCGATTAACTGGAACACGCCTATCATCAACGCTGTCTGATAGGAAATTTCCGCAAGGGTTCTGATATTAGGATTTTTCCCTTTGTTCCAGTTTTCCACTGCAATAAAGGCAACGCCGAACACGATAAGCGCACCTGCCACCACGTACCAGTGATAAAACAGCGCATCCAACACATCATCAAATAAAATGCCAATAACGGCTGCCGGTATACATGCCACCAGAATCTTAAACCAAAGCTGCATGATATCCATTTTCACATAGGCGAGAGGTCCCTGTTTCGTGCAGCCGCCGCCTTTTTTACAGAAGGGCCAAATTTGTTTGAAAAAAAGTACCACCACCGCAAAGATTGCGCCAAGCTGAATCACCACTTCAAACATTTCAAAAAAATTCTCGGAAACATTGTCAAACTTGACAAACTCTTCCAGCAGAATCAAATGTCCCGTGCTGCTGATGGGAAGCCATTCCGTGATGCCTTCCACGATACCGAAAAGAATCGCCTTTAAAATATCCAACATAAAAATTTCTCCTTGTTATGAGTCTAAATAATTCTGCAGAAGTTCAAAACATTCCTCCGCATCCGAATAGCCTTCCTGATAAAGCGCTTTTAATTTATCTGCATCTTTTTCAATTCGACCCACTTCGCTTTTTTTCCTGGGGCGGATAATAAATGCCTGCCCGTTTTCCTGCTGTGTCTCCAGATATGCCATTGTATTGTTGTAAGCATCGTGCCGGTCCGCCATCAACTCATATACCTTGGGGTATTTCAGATAACGCAGTCTTATCAATCCAAGCTGACCGGAAGGCTTACGCACATAACCTTCCTCTTTTGTCAGAATTACTACGTTTTTCCGGTTGCCATCCAATATGGATTTTCTGATGGGTATCGCATCCGCAATACCGCCATCCAGATAAAGCCCATCGCCAATTTTGACATTGCGGGATACAAGCGGCAATGACGCCGACGCACGAACCGCATCGATATCTTTTTTCATATCCCGTATCCTGAGATACTCCGCCCTGCCGGTCACAATATTCGTAACCACTGCGTAAGCTTTGCCCTCATACCTGTCATACGCCTGATAATCGTAAGGATTTAAATAGTCCGGTATAAGGTGGTAAGCCGTGTTGACATTAAACAAATCTCCGGTCGTCAAAAGACTGTTCACGCTGCAGTATTTCCTGCTGTCAAGATAGTCAATGCTGATATCCAGCGCTCTTCCTCTTTGATTGGACAAATAGCTGCACATATGACATGCTCCCGCCGAGACACCGTATACGCTGGAAAATAACAGCCCTTTATCCAAAAAGAAGTCCAGTACGCCCGCCGTATAAACTCCCTTCATACCGCCGCCTTCCAATACAAGCCCTGCCTGATACATATTGATTCCTTCTTTCTGTTCGATTGATACCGCCCCTCTGTCTTTTGTATCTCATATTTATTTATCACGTTTTCTATGCGCCGTACTCTGTCTTTACAAACTGCCTGAGTGCCGCCAGAGAACGTTCCACCTTCTCTGTGTCAATACAGTATGCCATACGAAAATACCCCGGACATCCAAAGGTATCCCCGGGAACCAGTACAAGGTCGTAGCGGAGCGCCTTTTCGCAGAACACCTTTGCATCCTCCTCCAGTGCCTTTGGAAAAATATAAAAAGTGCCGCCCGGTTTCACGCAGGTAAAGCCCAGCGCTTTCAACTCTTTATATAATATGTTCATATTGGTTTCATATACGGAAAGTTCTGCAGTTTTCTCCAGCACTCCGGCTACAGCAAGCTGAATGATGGAGGGCGGGCAGTTGTGTCCGATTCCCCTTGAAATCTGTCCGCACATCTGTACCATATCCGCCGCATCCTTACATGCCGGATTGATTGCCACGTATCCGATTCTCTCTCCCGGGAGAGAAAGAGATTTGGAAAAGCTGTAGCACATAATAGTGTTGTCATAATGGGCAGAAACACAGGGCGCATCCACACCTTCAAACACAATTTCACGATAAGGCTCATCCGAAATCAAATAAATATCATGTCCATATTCTGCAGATTTATCGCGAAGCAGCTTCGCCAGCTTTTGTATAGTTTCCGTAGAATATACGATACCCGACGGATTGTTCGGCGTGTTAATCAGCACCGCCATCGTTTTGGGAGACAGCATCTCCTGAAACGCCTCAAAGTTAATCTGAAACTGCTCCGTGTCAGCGGGCACCACCTGTAATCTCGCGCCCGTCAAATCCACATAAGGATGATATTCCGGAAAAAACGGTGCAAATGTCAAAATCTCATCACCCGGTTCCGTCACCAGCCTGAAAGCATGGGCAAGCGCACCCGCCGCGCCAACCGCCATAAAAATGTGCTCCGCCCGATATGGAATTCCAAACCGTCTCTCTAAAGAAGCGGCAATTTTTTCCCGCACGGACTGTATTCCCAGACTCGGGCTGTAGCCGTGAAGCGCGGCAGAGCTTTCCTTTTGCAGCATATTTATCATGGCATCCGTAAACGCCTGCGGCACAGGTACGGAAGGGTTGCCGAGACTGTAATCAAACACATTCTCATATCCGATTTCCTTTCCTCTTGCCGCAGCAAACTCCGACAACTGGCGGATAACAGACTTGCCGGAAAGCATATCCTTATATTTTTGAACCAACATAATATATCCTCCGTTTCTCTTCTCAAAATCCTATCAAGCATGAAGCGGAAAGTCAAGAGGCTGGCAGGCTCTTTTCGTTTTTTTAAGCAATGTCTGTTTCCTTGCTCCACCCCGTTATATATGATATAATTCCGATATTGGTTATGTGCTGTAAAACAAAAAAGTGCGCCTTGGGCGCACCGCCATTACAGAAAGGATTTTGACTATGAGAATTGCCTTAGATATTGTTAGTATTTTATTCGGAGCCTTATCCCTGATTGCGGCCATCGCTGCCATAAAGCAGAAAGAGCGCAGCGCTTCCCATATCTGCATGGCTGCCGGAAGCCTCGTTCTGCTCGCCGCCGTCGTCCTCAATATGTTAAATTTTGCCGCAGACTGGTCCGCCGCCCTTGTCGGCTGCGCCCTGATTTGCTGCGCCGCCATCTGCAACGGCGTTAAAAGCGGCAGCTTCCACTGGCAGCATCACTGCATCCGTATTGCGTTGTCCGTGCTTTTGGTTGTGGGATTTGCTTTCTATTGATTCAGAGGTGACAAACTATGACACAGAACTCTTTCAGTAAAAATATACTTATTACCGGCGGCACTGTTTTTGTAAGCCGATACGCAGCGGAATATTACACTGAGAAAGGATACCACGTTTATGTGCTGAACCGTAACACCCGCCCACAGCCCAAAGGCGTCACGCTTATTGAAGCTGACCGGCAGCATCTTGATGACCGGCTCCGCGACTACCATTTTGATGCCGTGCTCGACATTACAGCCTATACAGCAGAAGATATAAGCTCATTGCTTTCCGCACTTGGGAGTTATGATGCTTATATTTTAATCAGTTCCAGCGCCGTATATCCTGAATACGCCCCACAGCCTTTTACAGAAAACACTAAAACCGGTGCGAACAAATTCTGGGGAAACTACGGTATTCAGAAAATAGAGGCAGAGCAAATCCTGCTGGAAAGAAAACCTGACGCTTACATACTCCGTCCTCCATATCTATATGGTCCGATGAATCATATCTATCGGGAGGCTTTTGTGTTTGACTGCGCTTTGAACAGCCGGAAATTTTATCTGCCACAAGACGGAGAGATGAAGCTTCAATTTTTTCATGTAAATGATTTATGCCGGTTTATGGACATTCTTTTGGAAAAAAGACCCAAACAGCATATTTTTAATGTTGGCAACAAGGAAACCATTTCTGTCCTTGACTGGGTAACGCTATGTTATCAACTGCTCGGAAAGCACGCTGCGTTTTTCCATGTACCCGAAAATATTGAGCAAAGAAAATACTTTAGTTTTTATAACTATGAGTATTATCTCGATATTGAGGAGCAGGCAAGGTGGATGCCCGAAACAAAGCCGCTTCGCGACGGTCTGCAGGAGTCGTTAGAATGGTATCTGGCTCTTCCTGAGAGCATCAGCAGAAAACCCTATATGGCTTACATTGACAACCAATTAAAATCCATATTGAACATATTATGACTCCAACATAACTTCCTTTATTGAGACCTTTTTTAGTTTTTCCGTATAACGCCACATTACCAGCTCATACAGCACAGCAAAAGAAACCAGCACAATTCCAAATGCTTTAAAATCAAAATGATATTCCGGCACTATATCCATATCCGCAAATACTACCGTTACCATGATTTTCAGAAGCATATACTGATATATGGTTCCGATTACAAAACCAATGTATGCAACAGGTCTGTACCCTCCCAAAATACTGCCGCAGCATGCTTTTTCAGAGTAGCCGAACACCCGCAGCATGGCAATCGTCTTTTTATTTCCGTTTACCACGGACGTGATCGCCAGAAACAAAGCGGTACATGCCAGCACAATGCCTATGATAACCATCATGGCAGAGAAAAACTTACTGGCAAGCTCATCCATGCTGAAAGACATCTGCATCATGGACGAATAACAGAATGCCGCAAATCCAATGAAAAATACAAGCGCCGGATTCGCGCCAAGCGTGCTTTTTTGCAGTTCACGCAAAAACGGCAGTTCCTTTTTTGCAGGCAATTCTCCTATTGCCTTGTGCTCTTTTTTCTTCTTTTTCACCTTCAATGTAGTCTTTTCCCGCAGCAGCTCCAAAACCGGTGTCTTCAGCTTCCGGTAACTGTACAGAACCGAAAGCAAGGCAAACAGAATCGCCGGAAACACAGTCAGGCACAATGCCAGAAGCGGATGAAAATGCACGGAAAACTCCGGCAGTATTTTTTCTTTGTTCTGTAAGCGGTAAAATTCCGGCATCAGCATGAGTGCAATTCCATACCCGGCAGCCGTTCCAATCAGAACGCTGAGTCCGAATACCCAAAAGCCGCCTGAGATTCTAAAATTGGAATATCCCAGCGCTTTTAAAATACCAAGCTCTTTTTTATGGGTGTTGATGTAATTTCGAATATAGAAAAACAACAAAATAACTGTTGTAACTAGCAGGCAGCCTCCGCTGACAATGCTTACCACCTTGCCTGTCATAATCTGCGCATCGTACATGATACGAACCATACCATCACCGATTTGGGGCTCCAATCCCACAAGGTCCATGTTATAATTGAGAAACAATGTGCAGACTGTAACCGCACAGCAGGACATAATAAAAATTCCCAATAATTTAAGACTGTCTTTCAGACTAATAACCATAGCTTCCTCCTTGCCGGAGCGCTTTTTGCGCAGGCGACGCGCCCGAAATATCGGATTTCGGTCTGCGATTCAAATTTGTAACGCTCCAACACAAATTTGCGTGTAAAAAACAAGCACATCAGTGTGATTTTTTACACTATTCCCCTTTACCAGCCGATTTCATATGCTGTTTTCCGCTGCTTATTTTCACAGATTTCTACCACCTTACCGCTGTTCATTCTGATGACCGTGCCCGCCATCTCCGCAATGTTCAGATTATGCGTCACGCAGACAATCGTAAAATGATACTCCTTCTGAAGACTGCTTATGTAATCCAGCACCATCCGCCCTGTCGCTTCATCCAAAGCGCCTGTAGGCTCATCCAGAAACAGAACCTTGGGGTTCTTTGCAAGCGCCCTTGCAACCGAAACCCGCTGCTGCTCACCGCCGCTTAACTCATGGGGGTACTTATGCAGTTTCTCACCAAGCCCGACCGCATCCAGCATTTTTTTATAATCCCTGCTGCCTGCCAAATCCGCTCCCAGCTTCACATTTTTATCCACATTCAAATGCGGCAGCAAATAGTATTGCTGAAAAATAAAACCAACCGTTTCCTTTCTAAATTCTGTCAGCTCCGCATCTGAAAGCTTCGCGATATCTTTGTCATCATACAAAACCTCGCCCGTGTCAGGCTTTTCCAGCCCTGACATCACATTTAACAGCGTAGATTTTCCTGAGCCGGAAGCTCCTAAAATCACAACAAAATCCCCTTCAGCCACCGTCAGGGAAATCCCCTTCAGCACCTCAGTCTTATTCTCCTTATTCCCAAAGGATTTTGTAATATTATTTACCCGAATCATCTTTTTCCTCCCTCTTTATCTTCATGAACAGCCCTGTAAATACCTCAGTCAGCATTTCCCCGATATCCTGCTGTGTAAAATGGCAGACCTCTGTTGCACACAACGCCGCAATACCATGGGAATATATCCAGAGATGCCGGTAAAGTCTGTCTGCTGTCTCTCTGCTAAGCCCATACGGTTCCTGCACGGATTTCAGAATCACCTCATAATTCCGGTCAATCAGCGCCAGAACATGGGCAACGTCATTCGCCCCACTCTTCTCGCTCATAAACAAAAGCTGAAACAGCTTAGGCTCCTGTATTGCGAACTGTATATATGCCAGACCAACGCCGCGAAAAGCAGGCGTCTGCGTCAGCCCTCTCTCTACATACTGCCGGTAAAGCTCTCTCGCCATATCCTCGACGCCTGCAAGCACCTCTTCCATATTGTCAAATACCGTAAAAATAGGTCTTGCAGAGCTTCCGAGTCTTGCCCCCAGTTCCCGCGCCGTGACAGCTTCCAGCCCGCTCTCCCGCACAATCTGAAGTGCTGCGGCAATAATCTCTTCTTTTGTAAATTTTGCTTTTGGCGGCATCTTTCACCTCTCATTTTTACACGTGTGAATCATTTGAAACATTTGTTTTGCAACGCATGTTTTATTATATGCCATGCGAATGATATTGTCAAACAAAAAATTACTCATCGACTTTCGGAACCGACCATTGTACTATAATAGATAAAATAATCCATGCAAAATACCTTTGACACATATCTTTAGGGCAATGTCAAACGCTTTTGGCGGCGTCTCTGCCCGCCGTATGATATGCTTACGGTGGTTCAAGGGTATCAATTCAGGCAAAAGGAGGTGTACAAATTGGAAGCTGGCACGCAAATCAAGAAATATAGAAATGATATGAAACTTTCCCAAGAAGAACTGGCAGAAAAAATTTATGTGTCAAGACAAACTATTTCAAACTGGGAAACCGGAAAAAATTATCCGGACATTCACAGCCTGCTGCTTCTCAGCACGTTATTCAACGTATCTCTTGACCAACTCATAAAAGGAGATGTTGAAATCATGAAAGAAGAAATCAAAGAAACAGAAATAAAAAAGCTGAACCATTACAGCGCCGTTTTTGGCATTCTTTTGGCGGTGACAATGGTGTCCGCAGTACCTCTTGCATTATGGCTGCATGTTTACGCCATTATTCCATGGGGCATATTGTTCGGAATCACGATATTTTTCTGCATTAAGGTAGAACGGATTAAAAAGGATAATCATATTCACACCTACAAAGAAATCGTGGCATTTTCGGAGGGCAGACGGCTGGATGAACTCACCCAACAGCAGGAGATAGGAAAGCGCCCCTACCAACAATTTTTATTGGCTGTTGGCAGCGGGTTGATAACCCTCATTGTCTGTCTGGTACTGGCGTGGCTGTTAGGGTAAATTCCCTAACAGCACACCCTTCGCCTTCTCGCACCACCGCAAATATCCCTCATAAGTCTCGATGCCAAAGGTCACTGTGAGATAATAATAGACATGGTCCTGCTGCTCCAGTACTCTTGCCAAATTCTGCTCATAGCGCTTCAAGAGCTCCAGTTCCTGCCGCACATTCTGTTCAAACATCTCAATTGTATGAATGGTAGTCTGCTTATCAACAGCGCCGCCAAAAAAAAGCTTTAGAAGCGTTTCGTACTTCAATTCATTCTTCGCCTGCGAATCCTGAAGCCACGCCGTCAGCGCCGCCGTGCCGGAAGGTGTGATTGCATAGACAATTTTTTCCCTGCCGCTTTCAGAGCTGCTCTCTTTTGTCACCAGTCCAGCCGTTTCCATCGTGTTGAGTGCAGGGTAGATACTGCCAAAGCTGCCCTTCCAGAAAAATCGGATTGCCCCGTCGATTCTTTTTTTGATATCATATCCAGTCAGCGGTTCATGGCTCAAAAGACCGAGTATGACCATATCGATTTTCCGCTCATTCGCCATGCATAATATCCTCTGCAAGTCTTTGTATATACATCTCGTTATCTTTGGATGCCGGATTCCTGCTGTCGCACAGTGCTGCCGAATACTTGAGCGCAGAAAACCTTCGGGAAAAATCCTTCATGCAGCTTTTGTTGTCTCCTCCGCCGCTGCTGGTAAAAACAGCCGCCACTTTTTCCTCTACAGGGTACGCTTTCAGAAAACTGTTGATGGCGGGCGCACATTTTCCCGCCCATATGGGGGTTCCCAAGATAATTTCTTCATATTTGCCCATATCGCTCTCCATGTTCCAAAGCGGCGGACATTTCTTAAAAAGCGCCTGTCCTCCTCCCACAAAAAATTTTCTGATGCCTTTTCGAGGAATTTCCTTTACCGTCCGCAGCTCCACGATATCCGCCCCCAGCTTTTCTGCAAGCTGCTCCGCCGCCCTTTTGGTATTCCCCTCAAAAGAATAATAGACCACCACTCTTTTTTTCATTGTCACTTTCTCCATTTTATAGCATACTTTAATACATGTTTGGGACAATTATCAATACATGCGCCGCATTGGATGCATTCCGAACAGGAGGCATTTTTCTCCTGTTTTACCAGTTCTTCGACCTGTAGTCCCATGGGACAGGCTTTATTGCACTGTTTACAGGAAATACAAGCATCTCTGCAAGCCTCGATATGAAGCTGCGGCAAATGCAGCTTTCTCCCGATAAAGCCGCCAATGACCATGAACGGCGCCATCCAGCAGAGGTAATGGCATGCCGCCCGCTTCCCGTGAATAACCGTCGGCAGAAACAATAAAAACAGCACGCCATAATAAATCACATAGTTATAAATTTCCGTGACGGATATTCCATGGTCCGTCATAAAAAAGAAGTCCACCGTCACACCATTTTTCCCTAAAATAAATGTCACAAAAACCGCCAGCATCCAGACAGTCCAAATTCCATATTTGATGTAATTGCGCCAGCCCTGCTTTGCCGGCGTCTCCCTGATGTAAGCAGAACATTCCTGCAATCCGCCGGAAGGACACAGCCAGCCGCAAAACGCTCTCCCGCAAAACATGGACAGTACCAGCATTGCCAGAAACACCCAAAAGCTGCCGTTTAAAACATGCTGCGCCATCGCCACAATAATGAGATATGGTGAAAAATACCACATTGTTACGGGAAACAGCATAAAGGAAATAAACAAAACCATTTTTCTTATCTGTTGTCTTTTCATAAGCCCTCCATATATCAAATCGATATATCGTTTTGATATATGGTACCATTGCCACCACAGAAAGTCAAGTTTGTTTTCTACTCCTCTTCCGCCCATACCAACGCACATTTCACCGCTTTTTTCCAGCCCCGCAGCAGAGCTTTTCTTTTTTCATTTACCATATGCGGTGTAAAGCTCCTTCCAAGCTGCCAGTTTTCACAAATTTCTGCTTTATCCTTAAAATATCCTGTAGCAAGTCCAGCCAGATATGCTGCACCCAGCGCAGTCGTCTCGATACACTCCGGACGGCGCACTTCCGTATTCAGAATATCCGCCTCAAACTGCATAAGGAAATTGTTGGCACTGGCGCCGCCGTCCACTTTAAGGCTCTTTAAGTCAATCTCTGAATCCTTTTCCATCGCCTCAAGCACATCCACGGTCTGATACGCGATGGATTCCAGCGTAGCTCTGATAAAATGCTCCTTGCTGCATCCCCGCGTCAGCCCCACTATGGTTCCTCTTGCATAAGGATTCCAATATGGCGCTCCCAGACCGGCAAAAGCAGGGACTACATAGACGCCGCCGGTCTCCTCTACGGCAGTTGCATATTCCTCCGACTGCGGCGCGCTTTTAATCATGCGCATCCCGTCTCTAAGCCACTGGATTGCTGCTCCCGCCACAAAAACACTGCCCTCCAGCGCATACTCCACATGCTCTCCCGTGCCGGCGGCAATTGTGGTAATCAGCCCACTTTCTGACCGGATTGCCCTTTCGCCTGTATTCATCAAAAGGAAACAGCCCGTTCCATATGTATTTTTCACTTCGCCGGGCTCAAAACAACACTGTCCGAAAAGCGCCGCCTGCTGGTCTCCGGCTGCACCCGCAATGGGAATTTCGCCGCCCAGCACCGAGGTATCCGTGTACCCATATATGTAACTGGAAGGTTTTACTTCCGGAAGCATATTCTCCGGTATTTTAAAGTAATCCAATATTTCTTTGTCCCAGCACAGATTATGAATGTCAAACAGCATGGTCCGCGATGCATTGGTGTAATCCGTCACATGCACCCTGCCCTTTGTCAAATGCCAAATCAGCCAGGTATCCACTGTTCCGAAGAGAAGTCTGCCTTCCTCCGCTTTCTCTCTTGCCCCCTCTACATTTTCCAGTATCCATGCAATTTTGGAAGCGCTGAAATAAGCGTCCGGTATCAGACCCGTCTTTTCCTTTACCACCTCTTTCAGTCCGGCTGCAAGCAGGTCGTCTATCATGTCCGCTGTCCGCCTGCACTGCCACACAATAGCGTTATATACAGGGTCACCGGTTTCTTTATCCCATACGATTGTAGTCTCACGCTGGTTGGTGATGCCAATGCCGCTGATATCCTCCGGCTTTGCCCCCACCATCGCCATCGCTTCAATGGCGACCGCAAGCTGCGACGACCATATTTCTCTGGGATTATGCTCCACCCAGCCGGGATGCGGATAAATCTGCTCAAACTCCTTTTGTGCCATGGAACAGATTTTTCCTTTCTTGTCAAACAGAATACAACGGGAGCTTGTCGTTCCCTGATCCAGTGCCAAGACATACTTTTTCATTGTAATCCTCCTTCTTCTGCAAGCCTTACAAGCGAACCGCCGCCGATTCGCATTACTTTTTCATTCACGCTTATCCATGCATCCGCTGCGGACGGATTATATACAAAATCTCCCGCCGCGCCAAACTGAAGCTCCCTGCATACTTTCATATAATCAATAATCTCAATGTTGGTGGCATACCAGATATCATCCCTGCCACCCATAAAAGAACAAAATTCTTCTATCAGTTCCCAGTTATTGTCATTGTCAAATTCGTAACTATGCCCCCACACATACATACACCTTAAATATTGTGCCTTTTTAAAATCTGCAAATCC
>CAMWUP010000019.1 GCA_947177465.1 uncultured Lachnospiraceae bacterium | reverse complement strand
ACACAATTTCATTCAATTCCTCATAAAATTCCCATATTTTCCGTATTTCGTCGAAACTCGTCTTTTCCATAACTCTCTTACTCCTCGTATTTCTTTTCAGTCCTCCGTCATTATTATATATTCCCATTTTCAATCTTTCTACCTTTTGGGATATTTTATGGTTATCAAGGGAAATTTTTATTTCTGCTTCTGGTAAGACGGAAGATTTAAAAGGATTCTCGTTATAAAAAGATTACCCTCTACTGCAAAATCTGCCTCGCCGTTGTAATAGGACGCCACCTTCACGATACTAAACGCTCCCATCCCACCGCCGGTATCCGATTTTGGCATCCCCTTATAAAATTTCACATCCGACGCGCAGGTATTTTTGCACTGCACCGCAATTTTATTCTCCTTCTGCGTGACAGAAAGCTGAATCCACCTGTCCTGCTCTCCCGACCTCAGACACCCGTTTATGGCATTTTCAAAAACATTCGCCAGTATTGCCACCAAATCGATGTCACGAATGGCAATATTGTCTTCTATCTTTACATACAGTTCTACCGGAATCTTCTGCTCCCCTGCCTGCCTTGCATACACGGACAAAATGCCGTTTATAGTGTCATTGCTGCAAATACGCTTCGTTTCCCTGTTTTCCATCTCCTCCCCGTATTGCCTTACATAGGCAAGAAGCTTATCCATATCTGCATTTTTAATGTATTCCTCTATTAAAAGACAATTATGGCGTATATCATGGCGAATCCTTGCCGCCTCCAGTTCAGTTTCCCGTACCAGCTCTATCTGGCGATGCAAAAGCTGCTCGTTCATTTCCAGCAATTCTTTTTCTACCTGATAGCGATGCGCCTTTCCCCGATGCAGATATATCTGGAATACCATATACTGTATCAGCCCCGCCATAAATAAAAGAACCATAATCCGCACGGCATTGAACACAGAAAAGGGCTGCACACCCGGCAGATAAACCATAAGGGAAGCGCACGGAACCAATACAAGCAAGGCTGCCGAGCTGAACAAATCCATTTCCTCCCGCAAAAAGTCGATTCCCTCCCAAAAACTCTTTCGAATCTTCTTTGCAATGAATACGATACTCGCTGCAGCAAGCAGCATCCGGATACCGATATCCACCCACATATTGTCATGAAACCACATGCGCGCCGCATCAACGCCGCAGAATACCGTCACAGAAAGCAGATAAAACCCAAGCGCCACCCTGTATAAAGAAAGGTATATGGTTTCACTGCTCATCAACGTGCAAAAAATACCGCAGGTAAATACTGCCGCGATTCCGGAAAAACGAATATAATTTTCATTGCTTAGCGCATACCAGACACTGAAAGAGATTACAATAACCACCCAGTACGCTGCATAACACCCGATTGCTTTTTTCATGGAAAGCCTCGGATGGTCCAGCAGCAGAAACACCGTCATCATAAGCGCCGCGCCAATACCATTGCGCAAAAACGCAATCGCAAATGAACCGCCTAACATATATCACACCTTAAAGGAAGCAACCGTCCGGTTGAGAAGCTCGCTCAGCCTGAACAACTCCTGCATCTGCCCTAAAACCGCTTTGGCATTTTCGTTGGAATTATCCGCTGACTGCTCCATTCCCTGTATATGTCCGGTAATCTTTTCCACAAGTGCCGTAATATTATTTATAGATTCTTTGATTTCCTCCATACTCGCCCGCATCTCTGAGGAGGCTGCCCCCAGTTCTCCTGAAATATCACTATAGAACGCCGCATCCTGCTCATACATTCTGGCAAGCTCCGTCATTCCCCTGTAATCCTCCATAACCTTTCCATTCATAAAATCAAGCAGCTTGGTGGAGCTATTGGACAAGGAAGATACATTCTGCACCACTTCGTCCGTCACCTGACGGATTTTGTCCACTGCCTGTCTGGAATTGTCCGCCAGACTGCGGATTTCTTCTGCGACAACTGCAAATCCCTTGCCGGCATCACCGGCTCTTGCAGCCTCTATGGATGCATTCAGCGCCAAAAGATTGGTCTGTGAACTAATGGAAAGAATTTCCTCCGCAAAAGTATCGATTTCACGCACCTTCTGGCTGTCCGCAATCGCACTCTCCAGCTCCTGCCTTGTCCTCTGATAAAGCGCAACTGCCTCCCTGCCCGAGGCTTCAGAAGTCTCATACTGCTTCTTTGCCCTACTCATAATATCACTTGACTGTCCCGCCGCTTCGCCTGCTTTTCCCGCCACATTCTGTATGATAGAGCCAAGTACTTCGCCTGTGTTTCTTATGCTTTCCGCCAGCCTGCCCGCCTCAAGCGTCTGTCCCATGACATCGCTGGTGGAGGCCGCAATATCTTGAATATCCTGTGAAAGCACTGTCATTTTGTCGGAAGTATCATCCGCAATCGTATTGATACCCTCCGCTTCCTGTTTCGTGTTTAAGATAATGCCCCGAATCTGCTGTTTTACCTCCGCAGTTGCCGTTCTGATTTGCTCTGTCTCATTTTTGTATTCTTTGGGAATCCCCTTCTGGCTTACCGCATTTTCCGAAAAGTCGCCGGAGGCAAACTGCTTCAGCATCTGCACCGGCGCCAGCATCCTGCCGATAATACCAGCCATAAATGCAGCCACCACCACAATGACAAAAAGCGCTATCACTGCCGCCACCATAATCATGACCGCCAGCGGCTTGCTTACGTTTGCCGTCGGCGCCGCCACACCCAGCGTCCAGCCGCTTCCCGCAATCTGTTCCGCCGCAAAATAGCATGTCTTACTGTCATAATCCGCAAGCTTTATCACACTGTCATTTTCACCTCCAAGCAAAGCTTCTAAACCGGGCATAATATCCGTAACCGCCACCGCCGTCGTCTCCGTTGGCTCATAATCCTTGTTTCTGTGCGCCACATAATGCCCGCTGCTGTCAACAAGAAAACCATATACGCCCTCTGCAAAACCTATGCTTTGCGTCAAATCCGTCACAGTTCCCAATGTCACATCAAGACCAATAACAGCCTTCAGCTCTCCATCTATGTAAACCGGCGAAGCAATGGTGGTACACATCTGATTGGTAATCACATCCCAGTAAGGGTCCGTCACTATGGTTTTTCCTGCTTCCGCCGCCTGTTGATACCAGCCACGCTGCACAGGGTCATAGCCCTCCGGTATCGCCGCCTCCCTGTTTGACTGAAAAAAACCGCTGTCCTTCGTGCCGCAGTACAGATTTAAAAGCTCTGCTCTGCCGGCCGCATGGGTATCAACCGCTGCCTGTATAAAGCTTATGTCAATGCTCCCTGCCGCCTCAATACTGTTCGCAGTCCCCTCCGCCAGCATTTTTTCGTTTTCTATCCATGTGTTGATTTCTTCCGCGTATTTCTCTGCATTGAGCTGCAGCGCCTCTGTCTGATCCTGAATCATACGCTTACCCGCCACCGCGACAATACCCGCTGTAGTCAGCAGAATACTTGCCACTACAATGAAAATAACGCTGATGGTCAGTCTCCCCTTTATCGTTCGTCCCATACCTTTACACCTCGCTTTTTTATTCCTCCTCTATCTTAACACTATTTCATAAAAATTTCTCTATATGGGAAAATTTGCAGTTTTTGTGGGATATTTTGTATCATCATCTTTCTTCATTCCATTTCAAAGTAATAAGAGAAATATATTTTCCGCAATTCCGCCGACTTGTTTCTCGGCACATAAATTCTGCTTCCGTCATCCATACTGATTTCTTCCCTGTCTACCGCAACGATATGCCCCAGGTTCAAAATAAAAGAACTGCCGCATCTGCAGAACTGTGGAAATCCTTCCAACATTCCATACAGTTCGCCGCCCGTCATTCTGACCTTTAAATCTCCATCCGCCAAATGCAGCATCTGATAGTTTTTCTGCGTCTCACAATAGATAATCGAATTCAGGTTTATCTGGCGGCTGCCGCCCGCCACCTTGATAATGATAAAATCATCCCTCTTTTTCTGAAGGGACTGAAAGGCAATGTCCATGGCATGAAAAAATTTCTCCTTTACTACAGGTTTTACAATGTACTGCAGCGCATCAACCTCATAAGCCTCCAGCGCATATTCCGATGATGTCGTCAGGAAAACAAGCGGCGCTTTCACACCGCGTTTTCTCATTTCCTCTGCCGCCTCCAAGCCTGTCTTACCTGACATAAAAATATCCA
This sequence comes from uncultured Lachnospiraceae bacterium, assembly GCA_947177465.1. Taxonomy (GTDB): domain Bacteria; phylum Bacillota; class Clostridia; order Lachnospirales; family Lachnospiraceae; genus Acetatifactor. The sequence continues at coordinate 10,705 of CAMWUP010000019.1, read as the reverse complement.
GAAGCAGAATATCAGGCGTTTCCTGCCGCTCCTCGATTGCCGCAAGCAGCGCTTCCGCACTTTGAAACCTTTCTATTCTGTACTTCTGGCTTGCTTTTTCTCTCTCATACTCCACCAGCAGTTCTTCTACCCTGTCCAATTCCGCTTCCACATCATCGCATAACGCTATTCGATACATAAAAAGCTTTCTCCTTCGCCGTCACTATTTCCGTTTTTGCCATACCCATGCTCGTCTCAGTGGCTTTTTGTTTCAGCCTTTTAATCTCAGATACCAGCTATAACCGTTAAATATCAGTTTTTCTTTTGCAGCGGACACAAAATAGGGCTGCACGCTCTCCTCAAAATACTGCTGTACCTCCTCAATATCCCTCCCCTTTTCCTCCACCTGGGCTATCACATTGGACTGCAGCAGCATAAAGCGGACAAACTGCTCCATGGACATTTCCCATTCCATGGAATACGTTTCCTGACAGAGCAATTCAAAATGAAAAGCTTCTGTGTCCTCCTTCGTCCATACCCTCTCCTTACGGGGCGGCTTGGGAAACTGATTTAGATATTCTTTTTCATACCATTCTGTAAAAGCAGGCTTCCCAACTATTCTGCCCGATATCCAGAAGTCATATACCAGCAAAATCCCTCCCTTTTTCATGATGCCCGCCATTTGGGGAAGGAATTTTTTTTCATCAATCCAGTTGATAACGCCTGCTGCCGTCACAATATCATACGTATCAGGCGGCGCCACAATTTCCTCTGCGCCTGCCTGCACAAAAGCATATTCCGGTTCCCTATACAATGCCGACGCCGCCCGCACCATCTCTTCTGATATATCCGTGCCCGTCACCCTGTCGCAGACCTGCCGCAGCGCCTTGGTAGACAAACCGGCGCCACATCCCACATCCAGACCATTTTTATAACGCCTCTGCAGCTTATTTGTCAGCCGCTCCATAACCTGCCCATGCAGAAACGGCCTGTCCTTCGCATACCCCTCCGCTATACGCTTGTAATCAAAAGAAACTGTACTCATCATAATTCGCTGCAATCCTCTCCTTGATTTTATATAAACGCCCCGCCCGCTGCAAAAAGTTATAGATGATACTTTTGGAACATATCCTGTAAAAAATCCGGTTCTGCAAGATAAATTAATTTTTCTGTTTCACCTGCCTCTGTCATTTTTGCAATCAAAGCACGCAGCCGGCGCTGCTCCTGCTCCTGTCCCTCCCTCATTCCTTCTTCTTTCGCTATCTCTCTCTCACTTTCGATATGGTGCTGCTCATTATATTCTGTCAACAACATAGAACATACCTCCTCACGGTTTTTTCGCAGTATATCTTCTAATACACCATTTTCAATACACTCATCCACTGCCCTGTCTATCGCTGCTTCCATCGAAAATTTCTGGTTTGTATACTCCCTTATTTTTCCAATAAAGATAGCGTATTCTTCCAGTTTGCGGCACTTCTGCATGATTGCCTTATTGTGCCCAAGATTAATATTTAGCACAATGGTACGGCAGTCCAAAGCCGCCTTTCCCCAGTCACTCTCTTTTGAAAACGCCTCATGTAGATATAATATCTGACGCTCTGGCTCTTCTTTCATGCCGTTATAAAATACAACAAACTGTGGAAAAGGAAGCTGTATCTGCTTACTGCTGTAAATATCTCTGTCACCCTCCGTCATTTTCCGATACAAATCCGTGAAATAAAATAATCCTCTTAAGGGAAGATTGGGACTGTATGTGCTCTGATGTTCATAGAGATTCAAAACATCTTTAATCAAAAATGAGACATCATTTTTCATTCCCATATATACGACATCTTCTATGGTATTCACCTCAATCTCATTGGGATTGTCATAATACGTGTTGTTAATCGCGTTATAAAGCTGCATCAGGTCTTTCTTCTCCTTAAAAATCAGCTTAAATAAGCGGTCTTTGTAGGTTCTGCTTACTTTTCCTCTTTTGTTTTTCATTCACTACCTCCATTATAAATTTTTTCGGTTATTACTGCAATACTGAAATTGGGCTGATACAGCCGAAATGTTTGGAAATTTAGATTGATTCAGATGATAATATTTTATTGTAATTGAGAAGACTTGTCAATGGTATTGACTGTAGTTCTGAAGTTCTTTGGTCTTGTATCAGAGATTGCTTTTTGCAAGTGACGCTGAAAGTAGAGCTATACCCGGGCGGAAGCGCGTCTGCACAGGTATCGGCTCTACTTTCAACAGAACGCTGCAAAAAGACAAATCAATTTTCAATTGGCAGAAAATTTTCTCCTTCTGAAACTTTAATGTAGATAAAATTATCAGAGCCTTCCGATTGGAAGACGATAGCATCTCCATCTACCTTAAAATAATTGATGCGTGAATGGTCTTCTATGGCAGTGTCCTGCAGCATCAGGGTATTTCCATCCAGCTTCCATTCTCCCGCTCCGATATAGCTGCTCAGTTCTCCTTCATAATAGAAAAATGTGCCGTCGCTTTTTATCTGGATTGTGAAATCTCCCCCAAATCCTTCTTTCTCATATAAATAGGTCTTATTGGCAATGCCATCCGCCTGAATGGTATTTGCGCACCCCGTCAAAAGCAGAATTATGGCACAAAACAACATAAATATTTTCATTACTTATAAACCACACTCTTTGCCAGTTCTTCCGCCTTTTCGCTGCCGCAGAAGCGTTCCACAATGGCGAGGGCAAAGGGAATCGCCGTTCCCAGTCCTCTCGATGTGGTGACATGTTCAGAAATCTCAACCGGATTGACGCTTACCTTCGCGCCGACAAGTTCTTTTTCAAAGCCGGGATAGGCACAAGCATTCCTGCCCTCCAGATATCCCCTGTGCCCAAATATACTGGGAGCCGCACAGATAGCGCTGATGCATTTGCCCTCCTTATAAAATGCATCCAGTTTCTGCATAAGCGGCGCATATGCCTCCAGATTTCGGGTTCCGGGCATACCCCCGGGCAATACTATCATGTCCAGTCCGTCAAAGTCCACTTCCTCAAAAGCCACATCCGCCTTCACTGTAATGTTGTGGGAGCCTGTCACACAACAGGCTTCACCGTCCTCCATTGTGACAGCCGCCGTAAGCGCTTCGATTCCTGCCCTGCGGCATAAATCCACCACCGTAAGCGCCTCAATTTCCTCAAATCCCGCTGCCAAAAATACTGCTATCCTGCTCATATCCTTCCTACCTCCATACCAAAATTTAATGCTTTTATTTTACCGTCTTCTGGTACTTTTGTCTATCCTGCTTCTGTCAAAATTAAAGTATTTTTCAGGCGCTTCTCTTGTTTTCATCCAAAAAAGCTGTATAATAACAGTAGAGACACAGGCAAAGGAGAATCATCATGGAAATCGAACGCAAATTTACAATAAAACAGCTTCCCGACAACCTTGACTTTTATCCTGTTCACACCATTGAGCAGGCATATCTGAACACCGACCCTGTTATCCGTATCCGCAGGGAGGACGATGAGTTTTACATGACCTACAAAGGACAGGGAATGATGACCCGAGAAGAGCACAACCTTCCGCTTAACAAGGAATCCTATTATCATCTTCTCACCAAGGCAGACGGTAATATCATCACGAAGAAAAGATATTTGATTCCCCTGCTTCATCCACAGTTTGCAGCAGGCGGTCCAAAGCCACCCGAGGATTACTCTCTCACCATTGAACTGGATGTTTTTGAACCTCCCTTTGCACCGCTGATTCTTGCCGAAGTAGAATTTGGCAGTAAAAATGCGGCAGAAACTTTCCTGCCGCCCGACTGGTTCAAGGAGGACGTCACTTATAACGCCTCCTATCACAATTCGTATTTAAGCATGCGCAAGCTATAACAGGCTTTATCTGCCGTACAGCCTGCACAGACTGCCGATTCGTTCGGCAAGCGCATTTGTACAGGCTCCTTTTCGCATCCGCCACTTCCAGTTATCGCCTAACGTGGACGGCGTGTTGATGCGCGCTGCGCCGCCAAGTTCCAGATAATCCTGCAATGGAATAATGGCTGTATCTGCCACAGAGGAAATTGCTGCACGGATAAATACCCATCCGGTCTCCTTTTCCTCTTTTTTGATGTCCAGATACGCATCGGCAAAATCCTTCGTCCAGTCAGAAAGAGCTTCGTACCATCCAAGCGTTGTATTATTGTCGTGCGTACCGGTGTAGACCACACTGTTTTTCTTGTAATTGTGGGGCAGATAGGCATTGTGCGCCCCCGAATCAAAAGCAAACTGTAAAACCTTCATACCGGGGTAACCCGTTTTCTCCACCAAATCAAGTACGCTCTGTGTGAGAAATCCCAAATCCTCTGCAATGACCCGCTTTTCACCAAGCACCCGCTTCATCGTCTCAAACAGGGTATATCCCGGTCCCTTGCACCATTTGCCCCGCTCCGCCGTTGTATCGCCGTAGGGAACTGCCCAATATTCGTCAAACCCTCTGAAATGATCGATTCTCACAATATCGTAAAGCTCATAGCAGCAGGCTATCCGCTTCATCCACCATGCAAAGCCGGTGTTCTCATGATAAGTCCAGTCATACAGCGGATTGCCCCACAACTGACCAGTCGCCGAAAACGCATCCGGCGGGCATCCCGCAACCGCAGAAGGCAGCCCTGCGTCATCTAACTGGAACAGCTCCGGATTTGCCCAGGTATCCGCACTGTCAAACGCCACATAAATAGGGATATCTCCCACTATTTCAATGCCGTTTTGATTGGCATACGCCTTCAAAGCCTTCCATTGTGTAAAAAAATGATACTGCTCAAAGCGGTAATATGCCAAATCCTTCTCATATTTTTCCCTGTACGCCTGTAAAGCCTCCGGCTTCCGCAGGCGGATATCCTCGTCCCACTCGCTGAAAGCAATGCCGCCCAGACTGTTTTTCACCGTCATAAACAGCGCGTAATCCTCCAGCCAGTCCTTATTTTCCTCCACAAACTGAAGATAGGCAGGATTTTCCCCGAAACCTTTTACAAACGCTCTCTCAAACGCCCCGCGCAGCAATCCGAAACGGGAAAAATACATTTTCTCATAATCTACATATTCCTCGCTGCCCCCAAAGTCGCAGGCATCACATTCCTCCGCCGTCAGCCATCCCTGCTCAATAAACTTTTCCAAATCTATATAGTAAGGGTTGCCCGCAAAGGTGGAAAAAGACTGATAGGGCGAATCCCCATAGCCTGTCGCCCCAAGAGGCAGAATCTGCCAAAGCTTCTGTCCTGCATCCCGCAGAAAATCCACAAACTCATACGCTTCCTTTGAAAATGTACCGATACCGTATCGGGAAGGCAGACTCGATACCGGTAGTAAAATACCACTTTTTCTCATATTCTTCCTTTCCTCCCTTTTATTTCCATCTTCTATCTCTCGCAATGATTCCGGCAAACAGCAGCAGACTCGTCAGGCTGCAGAAAATTCCCTGCCACAGACCGCGCACCGTATACTGAAGCCTCACTGTATGCACTCCCTGTACCAGCGGTATGGTTATCATAGTATCCGCAAATTTCTCATATTCTGTCTCTGCGCCGTCTACATACACACTCCAGCCGGGTTCTGCCGGCACGGATAAAATCAGTAATCCATCCTCCTTTGCTTCAACTTTACCGGTCAACTCATTCTCGATACGTGTGTCAGCCAAAAAGGGCTGCTCTCCCAGCACAGCAAGAGTCTCTGCAAGCGCCTCCGTATGCAGCCGGTAAAGCCGGACACTGATGCCCTCCTCTTCTTCGGCGGCAAGCGAAAATTGCTCTCCGGCGGCAAAATACCCCAAATCCAACAGATAGTCATCGCTGCCCTTCAGTTCTGTGGTTTCCTCCCCTCTTGTCAGCACAAATTCACCCTCCGGCTCTTGTAATACAATTCCGTACAAATGACCGTCCGCTTCCACGCTGACCCTGATACAGTTTCCATCCGTCTCGGTTTCCCGCCCGCTGATACTGGAAAACAGGGTCTCTCCGCATAGCCTTTTTGCGATGTTGTTCTGTAATACAATCGCATTTCCCGCATTTTCGCAGGCTGCCTCCAAATCTTCTTTCACACCTCCTGGCAGGACAAACCCCAGCGGCAGGGCATACCGGTTTCGGTAGACATATGTGTCCCCACTCCTGTCAACAAACTCATATAGGGCTGTGTCATCCAGCTCCTCTCTGGCAAAAGTATATTTGACTCCCAAAAGTGCACTGACAAACGGCGTAGCTCCTTTATAATAATACGAAACCTTACTCCCTCCCATGCCCAACGTTTCATAATAATCCTTCACGCTGCCATTTACGGTGGAGGAAAATACGGAAGCAGAAGGGTAATGGGCAAGCGTCCCGTCATTCTTCGTCATCTGGTCTCTGCTTTCAAACCGGTAAATCCCGTCATCCCGCTCTGTAATACCGGCGGCAAGCTCTTCATATTCTGCTGCGCGTCTCACATAATATTCTCTCTGCACCGTCCGGATGCTTGTATGCTCCATATTCAGCAATGCTTCCGCTGCCACCAGAACCAGAATCGCCCACTTACCATAAACCGTCAGTTTTCTTAATACTTCCTTTCCCCGAAAATGCTTTCGAAAATGTCGGCTGAAAACCATGCTCAACAGTAGATATCCTGCAAGAAAAATCCAAGTACAGGCCATGACCTGTACAGTCAATCCATCTGTCGTCACAAACAAACCGCAGGCAGCAAGCAGCAAAAAGCCGCAGAAAACGCCAACAACCCTGCGCCCGTCACTGTTCTCCGCATTGCGGTATACCGCCTCAAAGCACATGGACAAAACTACAAAAATATAGAGAAACGACTGCCTTGCCGGAAGGGAATCCGGATAATTCAAGCCGTGCCAGACAAAATCCGCCATATTGACAGAAAAGCTAAAGAGCATAACCGCCAAAAGAAGAAAACGCCCTACTCTTTGCTTCAGCGGAATCTTTTTATGAAAAAAATACACAGGTACCAGCACAAATACCAGCACACCACAGTAAATATTGGGCCAATGGTCAAGTCCCCGTTCCGTTGGAAGCATTGCCACATGCCGCGCAAGCACTTCCAGAATATTAAAATACACCTTCAGTTTTTTTGGAAAGCTGATGTCGTGAAATTCTGTCACATGCATGGCGCTCATAACCGGAAACAGCAGCATACCCGCCATTCCCCCGGCCAGCAGGGAAAAGATTCCAAAACGTAACACCGCCTGCAGCTTTTTCCGAAAATGCAGTCCATTGGTAAAAAGCTGAAGCAGAAAATACAGCACCAAAAAGATACAAAGCATAATCGACAGATAATAATTTGTAAAAATCGCGGCGCACAGAGAAATACAGTACAGCCTGTATCTGCCGTTTTTTACCAGTTCTTCCAACCCCAGAATGACAAGGGGCGCCAGCCACAGACAGTCCAGCCACATATGGTTCCAGTTATAGGCAGCGACAAAGCCCGACAGGGCATAAAATACGGAAAACCACACAATCCGCAAATCCTTTGTCTGAAAGCGTCTGCTTAAATAAAAGGCAAATGTCATACCGCAAAGTCCGATTTTTACCACACAGAAAAACGTCATGTATTCTATCAAAAGCGACTGCGGACAAAGAACGGCAAGCCAGTAAACAGGACTTGCCAGATAATAGGCATAGATAGAAGTAAAGTCTGAACCAAGCCCTACATACCATGAATAAGCAAGGCTTTCCCCATCCCGCAGCTTACGTACAAACTCTGTCAGAAAAGGGACATACTGATGATACATATCTGAGAACATAAAGCTGCTTGTGCCAAACGGATAAACCCCTCTGGCAATAAAAATGCCTAAAATCCCCAAAAACGGAATACAGAATGAAAGCAGATAAATGTTTTTCAATTTTTTGGCAAAAGCTTTCATATCGCTACGTTCTCCTATGACAAAAAGGCGCGAAACCCGAACCATTTGTTCCGTTTCACGCCACCGGATGCGGTTGGTGGGACTCGAACCCACACGCCTCTCGGCATAAGAACCTAAATCTTACATGTCTGCCAATTCCATCACAACCGCATTTGCATGCCGTAAAAGCACACGCTTACAGTATAACCTCTTTGGAAAGCATTTGTCAAGGATGCTGCTCTCCAATATACCGGATAATCTTTTTGTATATCCGCATAAGGAAATAGCTGCTCAGTATCACAGACATCAGCTCCGCAATGGGAAATGCCCACCATATATTCGAAACCTTTCCTGTAAGAGATAAAAGGTATGCAACCGGAAGCAGCACCAGAAGCTGTCTTGCCACAGACACAATCATGCTGTAGACACCGTTGCCCAATGCCTGAAATACACTTCCTACCACAATACAAAAGCCGGCAAACATAAAGCTTAAGCAAATCGTGCGAAGCGCAGGCACGCCTACTGTTAAAAGCTCCTCTGTTGCATTAAACAGCATAAGAAGCTGCGCAGGGAACAACTGCATAACCAAAAGCCCTGCCAGCATAATTGACACCGCATAGGTAATGCTGAGCTTCATGGTTTTGATTACCCTGTCGCGTCTGCCTGCACCGTAATTGTATGCAATAATCGGCACCATGCCGTTATTCAGACCGAACACAGGCATAAAGACAAAACTCTGCAGCTTAAAATACAGCCCGAATACGGTCTGTGCCACGCCGTATGCCGCCAGAATCAGGTTCATACCATATGTCATAACAGAGCCGATTGCCTGCACCACAATCGAGGGCGCCCCGACCGCATATATCTGCTTAATGGTCGAAAGCTCCGGTCTGAAGCCCTTTATCTGCATTTTGACCTCATGATTAAAACGGAAATGACAGAACACGGCGGCTGCTGCCGCAATTATCTGTCCCGTTACGGTCGCAACCGCGGCTCCCGCCGCTTCCATTCTCGGAATCACCCCCGGTATACCGAAAATCAGAATCGGGTCCAGAATAATATTCGTAATAGCGCCGATTCCCTGTGTAAACATGGTATAAATTGTTTTTCCCGTTGACTGCAGCATTTTTTCAAAAATAGTTTGTATAAATATGCCGGCAGAACAAATACAGCAGATTGACAAATAAGACACTCCATAATTTCGCACCTGCTCCACATCCGTCTGACTCGCCATAAAGGGTCTTATAAACGTCAGTCCTATCAGCAGAAATACCAGATAACAGATGATAGCAGAAAATACGCCGTTTCCGGCCACGCGGTTTACTTTTTCAAAATTTTTCTCTCCCAGTGACTTTGACAACAGCGCATTGACGCCCACAGAGGTTCCCACGGCAACCGCTATCATCAGGCTCTGCACGGGAAATGCGAGAGATACCGCACGCACCGCATACTCGTCCACCTGCGCCACGAAAACGCTGTCCACAATATTATAGAGCGCCTGCACCAGCATGGAAATCATCATTGGCAGGGACATACTGATTAACAGCTTATTGACGGGCATAATCCCCATTTTATTTTCTTTTACTTCTGTAACGGCTTCTTTTGTTTCCATTATAGTCCTCCATTTCCTACACTAATACCCATGCCGGAGCGCTTTTACTCAGGCACCGCTCTGTCCGCTCTCCCATCACTTCCATAAAAAATCCATATGTACTGAATTTCCGCACAAAAAAAGACCTTTACGGTCTTATGAAGCACACAATATGCAGCAACAGCTATGCTTCTAAGTGAAGCACGGGGGATTCGAACCCCCGACAACCTGATTAAAAGTCATTTTTGTACATGCCCAGACCAGTAATTTTATAGGAATATCTTAAATTTTTGACTACCATTTGACTACTTATGGTATGATAACACATCTTTCGACATAGCGCAATTTTAAAATATTTTCCTTTAAATTATCAGTTTTACAAAAAGAAACAGCACCTTCCCATTAAGACAAAGTGCTGCTTGCTTACTGTACATTTCCCAAATTAATTTTTTAGATTATAATATCTTTTATATCCAAGAACCATATAAACATATCTATCACAATAATAATTGCCGAAACAACATTGTAATAAAAAACATATGGCAATCTTTTTCGAATTCGATTAATTCCATTGCACTTGCATTTAGCTCCTTCACCTTCACAAGAACAGTCTTTGGTCAGACATCTTGCATAAATATTGCGTTCTGTAATTTTTGAAACCAAATACATCATAAGAAAAATTGTGTTGAATATCACTAATCCACAAATTACCGCCAATAATAAAACGCTTTCAAAATAATCAACATCCTTTATAGATGTCATTACGCTACCTAAGAAAGTAAACCCTCCAGAAAAAGCAATAACAATGGCAGCAAAAATACTTAATACAGTGATTAACTCTATCTGCAATGATTTTGCTTTTTCATTAACATTTTCCAAGGTGGTTGTAGCATTTTTTAAATCTTCGTTCGCCTTATTTATAAGCAATTGGGCCTTCTCATCAGCCTCTTTCAAAGAAATTCCTGTATTTTTTAAGTTATTATTCGCCTCAGTTATAAGAGCTTTTGCATCGTTGACTTTATCTTCTGTCCTGCTAAATACCGACATCTCGCCTATTTGCAAATTCAGATGGTCACACAGTTTTGTAAATGGCTTATATACAGTTTTATATTTATTGATCCCTTTTGAATAATCTGTTTCTAGTTCACTTCTAATGATTTCCAAATTATTCGTAAGATAGTCTTTATTATAATTATTATTTTCCTCAAATATCTTTAATACAACAGGAAACAAATCAGAATAGGAATGTTTGAATTCACCCTCATATATCATCTCCAATAC
>CAMWUP010000018.1 GCA_947177465.1 uncultured Lachnospiraceae bacterium | reverse complement strand
CGTCCAGGTTTCACAACTGCTACCCAGTATTCCAGGGAACCCTTACCGGAACCCATACGTGTTTCTGCCGGCTTTGCCGTAACCGGTTTATCCGGGAAAATCTTTATCCAGACTTTACCGGTACGCTTTGTATAACGTGTCAGCGCGATACGGGCTGCCTCTATCTGATTGGACTTAATCCAGCAAGGCTCTGTAGCCACCAGACCGTACTCGCCATAAGTGAGCGTATTGCCCCTTAAAGCCTTACCTGCCATACTGCCACGGAATTGTTTACGACGTTTTACTCTCTTAGGCATTAACATAACTATTTCTCGCTCCCTTCCTTATTTTTAGTGGGAAGAACTTCGCCTTTGTATATCCATACCTTAACGCCAACCTTGCCGTATGTGGTGTCAGCCTCAGCGAAGCCGTAATCAATATCTGCTCTCAAAGTCTGAAGGGGAATGGTTCCCTCGCTGTAAAACTCGGTACGAGCCATATCAGCGCCGCCCAGACGTCCCGAACAGGAGGTCTTGATTCCCAGTGCGCCCGCCTTCATGGTTCTGCCCATGCAGGACTTCATCGCACGTCTGAAGGATACACGGTTTTCAAGCTGCTGCGCGATATTCTCTGCAACAAGCTGCGCATCCTTGTCGGGTCTCTTGATTTCTTTGATATCAACAAGAACCTTCTTGTCTGTAAGCTTTGCAAGCTCATTCTTGGTTACTTCGATTTCAGCGCCGCCCTTGCCGATTACAACGCCGGGCTTTGCTGTGTAAATCACAACCTTAACCCTGTCGGATGCTCTTTCAATCTCAATCTTGGAAACACCGGCAGCATATAATTTCTTTTTCAGGTACTTTCTGATATTATAATCTTCAACTAAATAGTCAGCGAATTCTGCTTCAGCGTACCATTTGGAATCCCAATCTTTAATAACACCGACTCTAAGGCCGTGAGGATTAACTTTCTGTCCCATAAATACTAAGCTCCCTTCCTTCCTACTTCTTCTCGTCCAAAACGATGGTAATGTGGCTCATCTGCTTTTCAATCCTGTAAGCCCTGCCCTGTGCCCTGGGTCTTACTCTCTTCATGGTAGGTCCTTTGTTTGCAAAGCACTCCGCAATATACAGGTTTGAAGGATTGAGGCCGTTGTTATTTTCAGCGTTTGCAATCGCTGACTCCAACAACTTCTTTATAACGCCGGAAGCATATCTGGGATTGTAGGTCAGAACTGCAAGTGCAGTCTGTACATCCTTGCCTCTGATGGCATCCAGTACAAAACATGCCTTCTGAACAGAAACCCTTGCGTAAGATAACTTTGCAGAAGGTCTTGTATCTTTCTGAGCATTTCTTTCTCTCTTAATTTGACTTCTATGTCCTTTAGCCATAGAATTTGTCCTCCTTTCAACTGGTTGTTTGGGCTGCGCCCTAACTCTCTCGTTTATCTTACCTTGGATTTCTTTTCGTCTTTTCCATGTCCTCTGAAGGTTCTGGTTGCGACAAACTCGCCAAGCTTGTGTCCTACCATATCTTCCGTTACATATACAGGAACGTGCTTTCTGCCGTCATGTACTGCAAATGTATGACCCACAAAAGAGGGGAATATTGTAGAGCGGCGGGACCAGGTTTTGATAACCTGCTTCTGTCCCGATGCATTCATGGCGTCTACCTTTTTCAGTAAGCTTGCGTCAGCGAACGGTCCTTTTTTCAGTGATCTAGACATTGTCTTTCCTCCTTAACTATTTGATAGCCTTGCCGTCTCTTCTTCTCACAATCAGCTTATTGGACTTGTTTTTCTTCTTACGAGTCTTTAAGCCGAGTGCGGGCTTGCCCCAAGGTGTGCTGGGACCCGGACGTCCGATACCGGTCTTGCCTTCACCACCGCCATGAGGATGGTCGTTGGGGTTCATAACAGAACCACGGACTGTAGGACGAATACCCATATGGCGCTTGCGTCCTGCTTTACCGATATTAATCAGATTGTGGTCAGCATTGCCTACAACACCTATTGTTGCCCTGCATACCAGAGGAACCATTCTCATTTCGCCGGAAGGAAGTCTCAGTGTAGCGTACTTTCCTTCTTTTGCCATAAGCTGTGCGCTGTTGCCTGCAGAACGAACGAGCTGTCCGCCCCTGCCGGGATATAATTCAATATTGTGTAACTGGGTACCTACCGGAATCTCAGACAAAGGAAGGCAGTTGCCCACTCTTACTTCCGCCGTGGCGCCATTCATTACCTTCATGCCGTCTGTCAGTCCTTCGGGTGCAAGAATGTATGCCTTCTGTCCGTCTGCATAGCAGATCAATGCGATATTTGCCGTTCTGTTAGGATCGTACTCGATACCGATTACAGTTGCGGGAATACCGTCTTTGTTTCTCTTGAAATCAATAATTCTGTACTTTCTTCTGGAACCGCCTCCGCGGTGTCTTACGGTAATCTTACCCTGATTGTTACGACCGGATTTCTTTGCCAAAGATACGCAAAGAGATTTCTCAGGAGTCTTCTTTGTAATCTCAGAGAAATCGGAACCTGTCATATTTCTTCTGGAAGGTGTATATGGGTTATATGTCTTAATTCCCATTGTTGTATCTCCTTTACTTGTGATTATTTGCGCAGCGCTCTGCGCCGCATACCTTAACCTGCCGGATATTCAGCCGTTCTTATAAACCGGCAAAAATCTCGATATCCTTGCTGTCGTCCGTGAGCTGTACGATGGCTTTCTTGGTCTTGGCGGTCTTTCCGTAGGTCATACCGCGTCTCTTGGTCTTGCCTTCGCAGTTCATGGTGTTTACTTTCTTTACCTTGGCGCCGTCGAACATTTTCTCAACAGCTTCCTTGATCTGTGACTTGTTTGCTTCCGGATGAACCAGAAAAGTATATTTCTTCTCACCCATACCAGCCATACTCTTTTCAGTGATAACCGGTTTGAGGATTACGTCATAATATTTAATGTCCGCCATTACCGTATACCTCCTCAATCTTTTCAACAGCAGCCTTGGTTATCACCAGCTTGTCAGCATTCATCACGTCATATACGTTGATGGTATTTGTCATCGCCGTCTTCACCTCGGGAAGATTCCTTGCGGAAAGAACCACGTTTTTGTAACGGTTGTCGGTGATATTGTCCTTCGATAACACAACCAGCGCTTTGCCTGCGTTCAGGTTATCCATAACTGCCTTAAACTTTTTGGTCTTGATTTCATCAAACTGCAGCTCGTCAACCACGATGAGCTTGTTGTCAACCACCTTGTTGGTGAGAGCAGACGTCAATGCAGCCCTCTTTTCTTTCCTGTTTAACTTGAAAGAATAGTCTCTCGGTACGGGAGCGAATACCACGCCGCCGCCCTTCCACTGGGGCGCTCTGATGGAACCCTGTCTTGCATGACCGGTTCCTTTCTGTCTCCAGGGCTTTCTTCCGCCGCCGGATACCTCGGAACGGGTTTTTGCCTTCTGCGTTCCCTGACGCTTATTTGCAAGGTGCTGTACGATTGCCATGTGAACCAAATGCTCATTTATCTTGGCGCCGAAAACGACATCGCTCAATTCGATTGTGCCGACTTCCTTGCCTTCCATGTTAAAAACAGATACGTTTGCCATCTCTGTTAAGTCCTCCTTTCATCTAGACCCGTGTTAAGCTTCCACCTTAACGGTTTCTTTGATTGTCACTAAAGCCTTCTTAGGTCCGGGTACCGCACCTTTTACCAAAAGTAAGTTCTTTTCAGCATCCACTCTTACTACTTCCAGATTCTGAACGGTTACTTTTACGCAGCCCATATGTCCGGGCATTCCTTTTCCCTTAAACACGCGGCTGGGAGAGGAGCAGGCGCCGTTGGAACCCTGATGACGATGGAATTTGGAACCGTGCGCCATAGGTCCTCTGTGCTGTCCGAATCTCTTGATAGCACCCTGGAATCCTTTACCCTTTGAAATCGCGGAAGCGTCCACCTTGTCGCCTGCGGCAAAGATATCTGCCTTAATCTCTGCGCCAAGTGCATACTCTTCTGCATTTTCAAACTTAAATTCCCTTACATATCTCTTGGATGTTACGCCGGCTTTCTTGAAATGTCCCTGCAGCGCCTTGGGTGTGCCGTGTGCATGGATAATTTCTTTTTTGCCGCTTGCATCCTTGTTGATAATTCTGTCCTTCTTATCAACGAAGCCCACCTGAACAGCACTGTAACCGTCATTCTCAACCGTCTTTACCTGTGTTACCACACAAGGACCTGCCTGAAGCACCGTTACAGGAACAAGTACGCCGTCTTCATTGAAGATTTGAGTCATTCCGACTTTTGTTGCCAAAATTGCTTTTTTCATGTTTTCCTCCTGTTTATTCTACAGCGGGGCGCATATGCGTCCATACTAGTAGGGGATATTATTTGGTCTCATCAAGAAAAATTATTTGGTCTTCATCTTGATGTCAATGTAAACGCCCGCAGGCATTTCCAATCTCTGCAGCGCATCAACCGTCTTCTGGGTCGGTGCAATGATATCAATCAGTCTCTTGTGGGTTCTCTGCTCGAACTGCTCACGGGAATCCTTGTACTTATGCACTGCCCTTAAGATGGTAATCACTTCCTTCTTGGTGGGAAGGGGTACCGGTCCGCTCACCTGGGAACCGTTCTTCTTAACTGTTTCGATGATTTTCTTGGCAGATGCATCAACCAGTTGATGATCATAAGCTTTCAGTGTAATTCTCATTACTTGACTTGTTGCCATAAAAAAAGTCGCCTCCTTTTCGCACTTTTACTTTAAGTACGACAAGCGGTGACTGTACACTCTCCCGTGTGTATCCTGATTACAGACATATCAAATCTGTTTTTCTTCGTTTCTCACGGTTGTTTCTGCCTTACGGCAGACATTATTGTCTGTACAGTGACTTGTCGTCAGTTTCCTAACTTGACATTCGCTCCACGGAAAACCTGCCATCCGGCATTACCATTGGCAGCAACCTCGCGTTTCATCGCTATCATGCCACAGCAAGGATTAGTATACATGGTATTTTCAAGGATTGCAAGGGGTTTTTAAGAAAAATTGTATTTTTTTACGTACAATTCTAAATCATTCCTTCTTTGCCGGATTTTCATCAGTTTTCCGGAAAATATGCAGGAATATCATATTCTATCATTCTTTCTACCAGCCCCTTAAGCTGTGTCAGCTCTTCTTCATAGTTCTGTTTTGTCAGAAGATACTCGTTTCCGCCAAGCTGCTCCACTATCCATCGGTTGATATCTGCTGAAAAATGCATGGAATCCATATAGAAGTCCAGATTACAGACGATATCCTCCTCTGCCAGAAAGCTATATAAATGTACGTTTTCACAGACCGTCAGGACCTCCGCCGCCCTCTCCGCCGCATAAAGATACGCTGCAAGTCTGCCCTCCCTGTTCACCGAATCCCACCACAGCAGTGAATAAGGCGGATAAAAAAAGTAAAACTCTGTCTCGGGGTGCGCCTCCGCCATCTGCACAAGAAGCGCCACATTTGCCTCAATCACTTCCCGCTCGTCTGCCCCGAGCTCAGCAGCCTCCGAGACAGGCGGGCGTTCATAATGAAGCAGCGCGTCTTCTCTGGAAAAGGTTTTATACTGCGCCCAGTTGTAGCTCGTCCCCTCGTCGTAATCCTGCTGCATGGACACTGCTAACTGATACGGGACATATTCAAACAGTACATCTTTATTAAACAAGTAATGAATATCATCCAGAATATTGTTGTTGTACAAATAAAGCGGCATCCCTTTGCCGATAAAATGATGCTGCGGGCCTTCACTCAGGGCAAACAAATCCAGATTATAGAACACATACCCAAGCTCATGGTTTTGATACGCATCATTTAAATAGTACAGCAAATCCGCCATCGAAGAACCGAGCATAAGCCCGTCATACTTAAAATTCCTTATCGTTCCGATACATTGGTATTCCGCCTTATTGACAACCGCCTTAAGCCCCGGTGCCGGCGCATGATAGTGGTAAAACAGGTCTGTCAGAATGACAACCGCTGCAATCAACAGCAGAAGCGACACTGACTGTATCAAAAAGCGCCTGACAAATTTTTTTCCATGAAAACGCGGCGGTCAGCTTCCTGCTCTCCATGCGCTCCTTTGTCGTCTTTCCAAAAGCCAGAAATTACATTGACCGAAACGCCGACGCCATGCAAAAAGCCCCACAGGACAAAGCTCCAGTCCGCACCATGCCACAGGCCGCTCAACAGAAAAACTATCATGGTGTTGCGAATGGTTCTGAGCGTGCCTTTCCGACTGCCTCCGAGCGGAATGTAAACATACTGTGTAAAAAATCTGCCCAGCGTCATATGCCATCTTTTCCAAAACTCTTTTACGGAAGCTGACTTATACGGCGCATTAAAATTGTCCGGTATTCTGATTCTGAACATTCTCCCGATTCCAATTGCCATATCACAGTAACCACTGAAGTCAAAGTATAATTCAAGCGCAAAAGAAACCGCAACCATAACCGCGGCGGGCGTGTCCAGCTTTGCTATTTCCGAAAAGCCATAATTGACGGCTCCGGCAAGCGTATCCGCCAGCAGCACCTTTTTAGACAGCCCGAAAACGAAGCAGCAGATGCCCTGCGCAAAATCATTCATCGCAAACCTGCGCTTTGTAAGGTCTTGAAACTGGGGAACTATTTCTGAATGTAACACAATCGGTCCGGCTGTCAGCTGGGGAAAGAAGGTCACAAAATTCAGATAATCCGGCAGGCTGTAATGGGGCGCTTTTCCTTTGCACCTGTCTATGACAAAAGAAAGCTGCTGGAAAGTAAAAAAACTGATTCCGAGCGGCAGCAGAATATGCCTACAGGTAAAACCAGTACGAAATACAGTATTGAGATTCTCAACAAAAAAATTATAGTATTTGAACACACCGAGAATCCCTATATTCACAATGCAGCCTGCTATCAGCACCGCCCTGTGAAACGCAGGCTCTTTTGACCTTGTCAGCAAAAGGCTGAACAGATAGTTTGCCACACAGCTTAACAAAATCACAGCAAGGTAATTTACATTAAAATATGCGTAAAACCACAGTGACATGGCAATCAGAAAGCATTGCGCCATACGGTATTTTTTCAATTTGTTAAGCCCATACCAGCTAGACAGCGAAATGGGAAATTTCTCAGGGGAAGTCAAAACAAGCTGCACAACTTTACATTGTATTTCTATCCATGTTGTTGTATATTAACATCAGGAAACCGTCCGACACGGTTCTACATTATTATAATAGGAAGAAAAGGACCTTTTCATATGTGGATTGCAGATAATTGGAAGGATTATGAAGTATTAGACACCTCTTTGGGAGAAAAACTGGAGCGCTGGGGCAAATATATACTGGTTCGCCCCGACCCGCAGGTCATCTGGAACACACCTCATTCCCATAAGGGCTGGAAAAAGAAAAGTGCACACTATCACCGCAGTCAGAAGGGCGGCGGCGAATGGGAATTTATTGATTTGCCGGACGAATGGACAATCCGTTACCGGAATCTGACCTTCCACCTGAAACCCTTCAGCTTTAAGCACACTGGTCTTTTTCCTGAACAGGCAGTCAACTGGGACTGGTTTTCCGAATTGATTCAAAACGCAGGAAGACCTATCCGCGTTCTGAACCTCTTTGCCTACACAGGCGGCGCTACGCTCGCCGCTGCAGAAGCAGGCGCGCAGGTCACGCACGTTGACGCTGCAAAGGGTATGGTCGGCTGGGCAAAGGAAAATGCAGCCGCCTCTTCTCTTTCAGACGCCCCCATCCGCTGGCTGGTGGACGACTGCATGAAGTTTGTAGAGCGGGAAATCAGGCGCGGCAGCAAATACGACGCCATCATCATGGACCCTCCCTCCTACGGGCGGGGACCCAAGGGTGAAATTTGGAAAATGGAAGACAGCATTTGGCATTTCCTCGAACTGACGGTTCAGATATTATCCGATGAGCCGCTTTTCTTCCTGCTGAATTCTTACACCACGGGACTTCAGCCCGCCGTACTCTCCTATCTGCTGAATATGACGGTGGGAAAGCGTTTCGGCGGCACGGTGGAGGCAGCGGAAATCGGTCTGCCTGTGACGGAAAGCGGTCTTGTCCTTCCCTGCGGCGCATCCGGACGCTGGCGTCGGTAAATGCAGTCAGTTATGAAGAAAAATTTAAAGGCTTTGCATATCACATATCAAAGCCTTTAAATCTCTCATAAATCGTTTCATACTGCTCGTTGATTTCCATATAGCGCTCCATGGTTTCATCGCGCTCTTTTTCGTAATCCCGAATAATCACATCGAAATGATCTATCACAACCTGCACAACCCGCCTGCATATTTTTCCATTTCCTGCATCCGAGACCAGAATACCCTGTATCTTATCAGCCGAAAAGGAATCCTTGTAGCTTCGCTTGCCATAGAGAGCGCTTAAGATGTCCGCCACAGCTACAATCCGCTCCAGCTGCGAGAGGTCCGGCGCTGCAAGCCCTAGAGGATATCCCGTGCCGTCAAGCTTCTCATGATGTCTGGAGGCTATATTGACAATCCGGTCGTCAAGAACCCCTCTTAGAATTCTGTCCGTAATCACCACATGCGCTTTCATAACGCGCATTTCCTCATCCGTGAGACGTCTGGGCGCTTCCAGAATGGAAAGCGGTATGACTATCTTACCGATGTCATGCAAAAGTGCGCCATAATAAATCATCTGCAGCTCTTCCTGCGACACCCCGACCAGCCTGCCGATGGAAAGCGCAAAGGTTCTGGTTGACATGGTATGGATAACCGTCTGCTGGCTTCTGAAGTCAATGGCATACACAAGCATTTCAAGGAACCCCTTCTTTTCCTTTTCGCTTAGATTTACCCTGCCGAAAAGACCTGCCAGCTCCTGCTGGTATGCATCTGACTTCATCTTTTCCATAAAATTAAATTTGGACTGCGCTGACTGAAAAGCTTCCATGGCACGTGTGGAAAATTGAACGTTGCTCTGCTTTGCAAAATAATCCTTTTCCATGCTATGGCCTTCCATGCGCATGAACACATCCATTTTATCTGCAAGCGCCAGAAATTCTGTTTCTTTTAAGCGTTGGCTTTTTATGTGCTGATGCAGATAATACGACAGGTGATGGTAAAGCACAATTTCCGCCTTATCGTCCATCGGAGACAGATATTTCAAAAACAGGTATCCATATATAGAATGGGCCCATACATTTGTATTCTCACAGGTCACAATATCTTCCTTATATCCGGTCTTAAGCAGACCGATATCATGCAGCATACCAATGAGCGTATACTCCGCCAGCTCTACATCCGTATAGCCGCCATCCGCCTTCAGCATATTGAAAAAAATGTAGCCCGTAATTTCCCCATGCAGAAGCAGCTTGCTGTCCATACAGCCCATTGCTCTTCGTATGACATTGTATATACCCAGCGTGCTGACAAGTTCCTCGCCCATAGTTTCTCCACCAATCCCTGTTTTTCACTGCCCGCTCCCATGGGGCGGCAGTAATATAATTATTTTAGCATAAATACGCAGGGATTTCAAATTTTTATAACTTTTCACCTCCCTTGGGGATGAATCTTTATCAGCCTTTGGATTCTTTGCAGTCAGGCTGTCGCTTCCTCAAACTGTGAGTTATACAGCGAAGCATAGAAGCCGTCCTTTGCAAGCAGCTCCTCGTGGTTTCCCTGCTCCACAATATCGCCGTCCTTCATCACCAGAATGACGTCCGCGTCCTTTATGGTGGAAAGCCTGTGGGCAATGACGAAGCTTGTTCTTCCCTTCATCAGGTTGTTCATCGCTTTCTGTATCCGGATTTCCGTTCGGGTATCGACGGAGCTTGTCGCCTCATCCAAAATCAGTATCGGATTGTCTGCCAGAATCGCCCTCGCAATCGTCAGAAGCTGTTTCTGTCCCTGTGATACATTGCTTGCCTCCTCATTCAGCTCCATCTGGTAGCCGCCGGGAAGTGTCTGGATAAAGCGGTGGGCGTGTGCCGCCTTTGCCGCCTCTATGACCTCCTCATCCGTGGCGTCCAGTCTGCCGTAACGGATATTTTCCATGATGGTTCCCTTAAACAGCCACGTATCCTGCAGCACCATGCCAAAGCTTTCCCGAAGCTCACTGCGGTTAAAGTCCCTGACATTGTGCCCATCCACACAGATAGCGCCATTGTTTACATCGTAAAAACGCATCAGCAGCTTTACCATGGTAGTCTTACCCGCGCCGGTAGGTCCCACGATTGCCACCATCTGCCCGGGCTTTACCTCGCAGGAAAAGTCCTTGATGATAATCTTATCCGGATTGTAGCCGAACTGTACATGGGAGAAAGAGACTGCACCCTCCATTCGGGAAAGCTTCACAGGATTCTCCGCCTGCATATCCTCTTCCGCTTCATTTAGGAACTCAAAAACCCTCTCCGCGGACGCAGCCGTGGACTGCAGCAGATTGGACACCTGTGCAAGCTGTGTGATTGGCTGCGTAAAATTCTTTACATACTGGATAAACGCCTGAATTTCCCCGACATCGATAACCCCGCGAATCGCCAGCATACTGCCGCTGACTGCAACCGCCACATATCCTAAATTGCCTACAAAGGTCATAATAGGCTGCATCATGCCTGAAATAAACTGGGACTTCCATGCGGAGCGGTATAACTCGTCGTTTGTCTCCTTAAATTCCTTCAGAGAAGTCTCTTCTCTGTTGAAAGCCTTCACAATATTGTGCCCGCCGTAGGTTTCTTCAATCTGTCCGTTGATTTTGCCGAGATAATTCTGCTGTGCTATAAAGTATTTTTGGGAGTGCTTCACCACAACACCGATGAGCGTACCGGAAACAGGCAGTATCACAAGTGCAATCAGCGTCATCAGCGGACTGATGGACAGCATCATAACCAGTACGCCGATAAGGGTGGTCACGGAGGTAATTAACGTTGTGATACTCTGGCTTAAGCTCTGTCCTAAAGTATCCACATCGTTCGTGATTCTCGAAAGCACCTCACCCACCGTCTTGGATTCAAAGTATGCCATGGGCATCCGGTTGATTTTTTCCGAAATCTCCCGTCTGAAACGGTAGCAGAGCTTCTGGGACACACCCGTCATAATATAGCCCTGTATAAAGGTAAGCAATGCGCTGATAACGTACAGCCCCAGCAGAAACAGCAGGATTCTCGCAATCCGCTCAAAATCGATGCCGCCTGTTCCGCCGATTTTTGCCATCAGCCCCTCAAAAAGCGCCGTCGTCGCACGGCTTAAAACCTTGGGACCTACAATATTAAAGATGGTGCCGCCCACCGCAAACAGCATGACAAACACAATCGCTATTTTATACCTGCCCATATAAGCCAGCAGCTTCTTTAAAGTACCTTTAAAATCCTTCGCCTTTTCTCCTGGCATCATAGGACCGTGGGGACCTCCCATGGGACCGCGTCTGGGCGGTCTTTTCACATTGTTTTCCTGCTCACTCATGCCGGCTTACCTCCCTTCAGTTCTTTTTCAGAAAGCTGGGATTTTGCAATTTCCCTATAGGTTTCGCAATGTTCAAGCAGATCCTCATGGGTTCCCAGCCCCACAATACTGCCGTTGTCCAGCACAATAATCTGGTCTGCATGTAAAATAGTACTGATACGCTGCGCCACGATGATGACTGTTGCATCGGAAATTTTTTCGTTCAATGCTTTTCTAAGCACCACGTCCGTCTTATAGTCCAGTGCGGAAAAGCTGTCGTCAAACAAAAATACCTTGGGGCTCTTGGCAATCGCTCTTGCAATCGAAAGACGCTGCTTCTGTCCGCCCGACACGTTGGTACCGCCCTGTGAAATAGGACTTTCATAGCCGTCCGGCTTGCTCTCAATAAATTCCACCGCCTGCGCTATCTGCGCCGACTCTTTCATTTTTTCTTCTGTAATGTCATCGCCGCCGAATTTGATGTTGGAGGCAATATCACCCGAAAACAGTACGCCCTTCTGCGGCACATACCCCAGAACACTGCGCAGCTTCTTTTGGGAAATATCCCGTATATCCACGCCGTCTAAAGTAATACGTCCCTCCGTTACATCATAAAAACGGGGAATCAGATTTAAGAGCGTCGATTTGCCGCAGCCCGTACTTCCGATAATTGCCGTCGTCTGCCCCGGTTTCGCTGTAAAGCGCAAGTGATGCAGCGCATTTTCCTCCGCTCCCGGGTACTTGAAGCAGACGTCCTCAAACGCAACCTCTCCTCTTACCTCCTTCAGTTTCTCATCCTGCACCGTTTCCTTGTCATGAATGGTAATCTCCGTTGTCAGGATTTCCTCGATACGCCCTGCGGCAACTCCCGCACGCGGCAGCATAATGGAAACCATGGTAAGCATCAGGAAGGACATGACTATCTGCATGGTATACGTAATAAACGCCAGCATTTCTCCTACCTGCAGGTTACCGGCGTCAATTCCATGACCGCCAAACCAAACTATCATAATAGAGATACCGTTCATAATCAGCATCATGACCGGCATCATAAAATTCATGACTCTTCCGGTAAATAACTGCGTTCCCATCAAATCCTTATTTGCCTTATCAAACCGCTTTTCTTCATAGGTTTCGCGGCTGAAAGCCCTGATGACCGATATCCCTGTCAGGATTTCTCTGGAAACAAGATTCACGCGGTCTACCAAAGACTGCATTTTCTTGAATTTAGGCATTGCTACCACCATCAGCACCAAAACCAATGCCATAATGCTTCCCACAGCCACACCGATAATCCAGCCCATGCCGGTGCCCGTTGACGCTACCTTCATCACACCACCGATACCGATAATCGGTGCATACAACACCATGCGCAGAAGCATGACAATTACCATCTGCACCTGCTGGATATCGTTGGTACTCCTCGTAATCAAGGATGCCGTCGAAAATTTATCCATCTCTGCGCTGGAAAAGGCAACCACCTTGTTGTACACACGGCTGCGCAGATTTCGTCCGGTCTTTGCCGCCGTCCGCGACGCCAGAAGACCGGTAAATATGGCTGCCGCCATCATCAAGAGGGAAAGACCCAGCATCTTAAGTCCTGTTTTCAGCAGATAATTTGTCTGCACCCTGCCGGTATCGATGCCCATCGCCTCGTATTCCGCCTGTACAAACTGCA
The DNA here is from genome assembly GCA_947177465.1 of uncultured Lachnospiraceae bacterium. GTDB lineage: Bacteria > Bacillota > Clostridia > Lachnospirales > Lachnospiraceae > Acetatifactor. The sequence goes on along the minus strand of CAMWUP010000018.1, from coordinate 2,192 downwards.
CCGCACGCGCAGAAATCAGGGAATCGCTCATATCCCCCATTCCCGCAAGCGCCTGCTCTCTGACCTCCACTATCTGTTCCTCGCTTATCATGCCGCTCTCCCGCATGGCACGCAGCGCATCCACATCATAATCCGAGCCTTCGCTCTTCATATGGGACAGCAGCACCATGGGAAGGCCCATTGTACTGTCAAGCTCCGCAAGGCGCGCTTCTCCCTTTGCCGTCAGAACGAAAATTCCATCCGCAGCCTCTGCATAAGCCGCGTCACACACTGCCTTTTCCTCTTCGGTCATGAAAAGCTGCAGACTGGCATAGGTTTCCGCCCTCATTTTTTCAGGCGCAGCATAAGCAATGCCGCCCTGCCCGATACCTACATCTACAATACCGGAGGTATACTGGGGAAGCTGCAGGTCGCAGTACGCCTGCACAAGCAAAAGCAGTACGATAATAAGCACCGTTCCCCAGGATTCTTTTAGATATTTAAAAATCTTTCCCATGAAATGCCATTCCTTTCCTGTCATGCACAATACTGACTTTAATTGTATTTTTTCCCACAAAAATAGTCAATTAAGAAAGTATAAAGAAAGTGGGAAAAAATTGGAAGCACAAAATCAGGCAGCCGGAATTCCCGACTGCCCTGTGCTTTGTTACTTCTGTAATTTATTTAACCGTTCTAAAATCTCTTCCACCTGCTCTAACGTCACTTGCCCGCCGGAGAAGGAAAGTGCAGAACGCAGCGGCATATAACGCTGCATGGCCTCTGCCATGTCCGCCGTGCTTTCGCCAAGGCTGCCGTCGTTTCCGGAATCCGCAATCCCCATCCGCTTTACTATTTCCTCCACAATTTCCTTTGCGCCCGAAAGCTTTAAGATATCGCCGAGAGTGGAGTCCATGGTAATGGGCAGCCGCTTACCCGAGGTATCTCTTACCGTAACGTCTTCCGAAAGGCAGATATCCCGCGACGACCTTCCAATCTCTATCCGGTAATCCCCTGTCGGAACCCTGAAATCTGATATTTCTGTATCATAGTAAGCAAAAGCGCGCCTGCCAAGCCTAAAGGAAACCGTTTTTCTTTCCCCGGGCGCAAGCTCTACCTTTTCAAAGCCCTTAAGCTCCCTGACAGGGCGGATAACATCGCCGTCTTCCGGCGCCGCCACATAGAGCTGCACGACTTCCTTACCCGCGCATTGTCCTGTATTTTTCACTTCTACAGTCACCTGCAGCTCCTCGATATCATCCAGCCTTTTCTTGGAAAGCTTCAGGTTTGAAAACAGGAAGCTCGTGTAAGAAAGACCATGTCCGAAGGGAAAGAGCACCTCCATTTTCTTTTTGTCATAGTACCGGTAGCCTACAAAAACGCCTTCCCGATATTCCACCTTGTCGCCCTCGCCGCTGTAGAAAATATACGAAGGATTGTCCTCCAGCTTCAAAGGCAGCGTCTCCGGCAGTCTTCCGCTGGGATTGACATCCCCGTACAGCACGTCTACAACCGCGCCGCCACAGCCTGACCGCCCAGGTAGGTCTCCAAAACGCCTTTTACCTTATGTATCCACGGCATCTCAACGGGAGAACCATTGTGCAGCACTACCACCGTATTGGGATTGGCATCACATACCGCCTCTATCAACTCATTCTGATATGCAGGCAGGTGCATATGGGTACGGTCAAATCCTTCCGACTCATAGGCATCCGGAAGCCCTGCAAAAACCACTGCGGTTTCTGCAAGCGCCGCCGCCCGAATTGCTTCGGAAAGCAGCGTATCCTCTATCCTGCCTTCCTTTGTGCTGTAGCCCTGCGCATAAATCACATGGGATTTGTCCGCCATCTCCCATGCCGATTCCGTTTTAAAGGTATTGATGTGGGAGCTGCCCCCGCCCTGAAATCTGGGCTTTTCCGCAAACTCGCCGATAAAAGCAATCCGCGCTCCCTTTCGCAGAGGCAGGACGCCGTCATTTTTCAAAAGCACCATGCTCTCCGCCGCAATCCTGCGCGCCAGTCTGTGGTCCTCCTCCTTGTCGTAAGCTGCGCCTTCCTTCCGGTTTTCCACGCTTCTCTCCACAATGGACAGAATACGCTCCACCGCTTTGTTGAGTACTTCCTCAGAAAGCTCGACGATTTCCACTGCTACCACAATTTTCTTATCCTAGATGACAAAAGAGGAGGGAATCTCCAAATCAAGACCGGCCTCCAAAT
>CAMWUP010000017.1 GCA_947177465.1 uncultured Lachnospiraceae bacterium | reverse complement strand
TAAATTGCCCCATCATGCCACCATTCCGCCAACCGTACGGCATCTTCAATAATGGCATTTCTAATTGTTAGATTTTTATACTGTAGTAACATATTCCTTTTTATCCCTCATTATGACTTCCTTTAATATCCTTTTTGGTCACTCCACAACGCCTCCATGGAAATAACACTCATAAATTTTCTCGCTCCCATAAAATATCTCTTCATAGCCCTGAAACCATTCAAAACTGCCATCTACCCTGCAGAAATACTGATAATCGTCTTTTGTATATATTTCCGGTCCGCGGAATGGAAGCTCTTTTGGCACAGCCATCAACGCCTCCTTTAAAAAACCGCCGTCAAAATTTTCTCCCACCACGCGTCCGGCATAATTCATACTCCAGATGGGACTGTCATAACGCCACACCGCTTCCTCACCGGCAAAACATTTTCCGCCCAGATAAGAATCATAATAAGTAAACCCTTCCTTCTCATAGCAGAAATCATGCGAATTTTTTCTGGATGAAACAGTCTGATTTTTTACTGCCGCATACGTATTTCTCTTTGCCAAAATCAGAAAATCCACTATTTCTTTTTCGTCTCTTGTATCCATATGAACCTCCATCCAAACCACCCCTACAGTTCCCGCTCCATCGGCAGATATGCCGAAAAATCATTGGGATGTCTCTCACCCGTTTTCACAAAACCATTCTTGGTCCAAAAAGCTTCGCTCTGCGGGTTCCCTTCGTCTATGGCAAGCCTTATTTTTGCAAACCCCATTTCTTTTAAGCAGCCTGCTATTCTCTGTACAATACTACTCCCAAGTCCTTTTCCCTGACAAGTTGCAGCCATCATAAAAAAACCGATATATGCAGTTCCTTCCTGTGGATAATCCAGAAGCAAATCCAATACTGCCACCGGCAAATCTCCCTCATAAAAACCCACATAATATTTATCGCGATATGTTTTTTGCGGCGGCAGGGCAGACATATCCTCTAATATGCTTTCCCTTGTGGCAAACGGTGGATGATATTCGTAAAACAACGGATTCCCCTTGCACAAATACAGAATTTTGTCCACATCCACTTCATTAAGTCTTTTTACCTCAAACCGGACTGTCTCCGATAAACAGTCCAATTTGAGGATTCGTTCTCTGTTAGCCGATTCCATCATAAATATCATTCTCTTTTGTTCTCTCGCTTTATGCTGCACCCATTGTAATTCTGTCAATTTCACGCAGCTCTTCCTCTGTAAATCCTGCGCCTTTTACAATGCCCACATTGTCCAGTATCTGGGAAGGACGTGAAGCGCCAATCAGCACGCTCGTAACCTCTCCGTCCCGTAAAATCCAGGACAGCGCCATCTGCGCCAGCGTTTCCCCTCTCGCCGCCGCCAAATCGTTTAACGCCCGTATCTGCTTTATCTTTTCTTCCGTTATCGCATTTTCCTTTAAAAATCTGCCATCTGTTCTGACACGGCTGTCATCTGGGATTCCGCGCAGGTACTTGTCCGTGAGAAGCCCCTGCTCCAACGGACAAAAGGCAATGATGCCGATACCATTCTTTGCCGCATAGGATTTCAGCCCGTCCTTTTCTATGCTGCGGTCCAGCATGGAATATCTGCGCTGGTTGATGATAAAGGGCGTCCTAAGCTCCTTTAATATCTTTACCGCTTCCTCTGTCTGCTCCTTGTTATAATTGGATATCCCGACATAAAGAGCCTTGCCGCTCCTTACAATGCCGTCCAGCGCCAGCATGGTTTCCTCCATGGGCGTTTCAGGGTCCGGTCTGTGGTGATAAAAAATATCCACATACTCCAGCCCCAGTCTCTTGAGACTTTGGTCCAAGCTTGCTACTAAATATTTTTTACTGCCAAAGTCCCCGTAAGGTCCCTGCCACATATCATAGCCGGCTTTGGTGGAAATCACCAGCTCGTCCCGATACCGTCCCATTCCCTTTTGCAATATTCTTCCAAAATTCTCCTCTGCCGCTCCCGCTATGGGACCATAATTATTTGCCAAATCAAAATGGGTGATGCCCTTGTCAAACGCCGTATGGCACATGGCGGTCATATTGTCAAAGTCCGCATTGCTTCCGAAATTGTGCCACAAACCCAGCGAAACCGCCGGCAGCTTCAGACCGCTCCTGCCGCAACGGTTATATTTCATTGTTTCATAGCGGCCCTCCGCCGCCGTATAGTGCTCGTATCCCGCATAATTCATATGAAATCCTCCTATTTTGCTGTTTATATCCGTAATTCTGTTTTATACATTATGAATATTTTAAGTATATCATATTGCACTTGCACAATCCATCAAATATCCCGTATCTTTTCCATACTTTCAGAAAGTTTTAGTTGTTTTATTAAAAAATAGTTTGACAAATCTTTTCATCTGTGTATAATTAGGTACGAACAAAGGCGTTTCTACGGTGGAAGTAGAACGCCTTTTTGTTTTGTGTAACATGGCGCGATGCATCGCATACATGACGGGAATGTTGAAAGTAATAAATCATTATCAAAGGCGATAATGTGGAGAATCCGGCTCCGCACTATCGCCTTCTTTTATCCTGACAAAAAGCTTCCACCGCTTTTTTACAGGATAAACGGCAATATGAGGAGGATAAATTATGACAGAAGAATTGATGAGTGCTGTAAACGGCGAAATTTTCGGCGTCTGGTTTCTGATAGGCGCCGCGCTGGTATTTTGGATGCAGGCAGGCTTTGCCATGGTAGAAACCGGCTTTACACGTGCCAAAAATGCCGGCAACATTTTGATGAAAAACCTGATGGATTTTTGCATCGGTACGGTTGTTTTTATTTTGATTGGCTTTGGGTTACTGCTTGGCGAGGATTTATTCGGCCTTATCGGAAAACCCGGCTTTGACATTTTTACTGCCTATGCCGATTTTGACTGGTCGAGCTTTGTGTTCAATCTGGTATTCTGCGCAACCACCGCAACCATTGTCTCCGGCGCGATGGCGGAAAGAACCAAATTTTTGTCCTACTGCATTTACTCGGCAATTATCTCCGCGCTGATTTACCCCATTGAAGCGCACTGGATATGGGGCGACGGCTGGCTGGCACAGCTCGGCTTCCACGACTTTGCAGGCTCTTGCGCGATTCATATGGTAGGTGGTATTTCGGCATTAATTGGCGCCAAAATATTAGGACCCCGTCTCGGCAAATTTACAAGGGATAAGAACGGAAAAATCACCAAAGTAAACGCTTTCCCCGGTCATAACCTCATCATCGGCTGCCTTGGTGTGTTTATCTTATGGCTTGGCTGGTATGGCTTTAACGGGGCTGCATGTACCAGCGTGGAGCAGCTTGGCTCGGTCTTTGTAACCACCACCATCGCTCCCGCCATTGCCACCGTGGTATGTATGATTTTCACATGGATAAAATATGGCAAACCCGATGTTTCCATGTGTTTAAACGCTTCCCTGGCAGGTCTGGTTGCCATTACCGCTCCCTGTGATGTAACTGACGTGACAGGCGCGTTGATTATCGGAGCCGTTTCCGGTCTCCTTGTCGTATTCGGTGTATGGCTGCTGGATTATAAATTACATATCGACGACCCCGTGGGCGCAGTCGCAGTTCACTGCTTAAATGGTATCTGGGGTACCATTGCAACAGGTCTGTTTGCCACTACCTCCGCCCCCGGCAATGACAGCGTAACAGGTCTTTTCTATGGCGGCGGATTTAGGCAGCTGGGTCTGCAGCTTCTCGGATTTGCAGCAGTCGCCGCCTGGACTGCCGTCACCATTACCATTACATTTTTTATCATAAAAGCAGTCTGCGGTTTACGCGTTTCTGAGGAAGAAGAAATTGTCGGACTGGATTCCTGTGAACATGGACTGACCTCCGCATATGCAGGCTTCAGCATTATGGATATCGCCAACACTATGACAATGGAAGTCAATGAAAACACCGATTTGGGAGAAGAAAATTTTGCCGCCGCTTCCAAGGCGCAGAAAGAAGCCGCTGTAAAGGTAGTACAGGCTCCTGTTTCCAGCGGTATGTACAAGGTAGTCATTGTAGCAAAGCTTGCCCGGTATGAGCATGTCAAGAAAGCCCTCAACGATTTGGGCGTAACCGGCATGACCGTGACGCAGGTAATGGGCTGCGGTGTTCAGAAGGGCGCAGGCGAAATGTACCGCGGCGTCGAGTTGGATGCAACGCTTCTGCCCAAGGTTAAAATCGAAGTTGTGGTCAGCAAGCTTCCTGTTGACGCAGTTGTCGATGCAGCAAAGGCTGCTCTCTACACAGGGCATATCGGCGACGGTAAGATTTTTGTATACAATGTAGACAGAGTTATTAAAGTCCGCACCGGCGAAGAAGATTTTGCCGCCCTGCAGGATGTAGAATAAAACTGCTTTTATCTTTTCCCTATGTTATATGATATAAGAAGGCGTCCCTTTTATATGGGGCGCCTTCTGCTTTCAGATTCCATAATACCGTTGTATGGCTTCCGCCATATACCTTGCTGTGCCTTCGCCGTACTGGTTGTCCTGTGCTTCTGCCAGTTTTTCATTTTGCAGATATTCCTTCGCAAGGTCGAGCAGAAAATTTCTTGCGTTATCCATATTCAGCATCTGCCTGTATAAATCTGCCAGCTTCGCCACCATTGCACGCTCTTTTTCATCTCCTGCCTTTTCCTTGTGTGCAGAAAAATCCTTTTGGAGTACATCAAATTCCTTTCTCAAATCCTCCATGTTCGGAACCGGCTTATACCCCTCAACCACCTTTTCTTTGCCGCCGTACCATTTTAACAGGGAAGCCTTGTTATTTTCTTCATTTAGTCCCTGCTTTAACCGCTTCTCATACGCCTCAATGCTGCCGCCGCCATACTGCCTGATAAATTGATTAAATTCTTCCTCCGACATTTCCTGCTGCATCTTGCAGATAATCGTTTTTACATCATTTTCTCCAAATTCTTCAAAGCTCATGGTATTTACTCCTTTCATCACGTCGGATATCAATTCAATGATACCTTCCAGACGGTTACGCTTCTTTTCGAGCATAGCCTTCTGCACCTCTAAAATCTGTTTTTTGTCAAGAAGCGGATTTTCCATGATTTTTTTAATATCCTCTAACGGAATTTCCAGTTCTTTGAAAAACATAATTTCCTGCAGCTTTTCCAATGCCCTGCTGTCGTACAAACGGTAACCCGCATCTGTCAGTTTTGCCGGCTTTAACAGACCGATTTCATCATAATACCGCAGCGTCCTTATGCTGATTCCGGTCACCCTTGACACATCCTTTACCGTTTTCATGACGATACCTCCTTTCACCTTCAAGCTTAAACCGTCACGCCGCGTGAGAGTCAATACCCAAGCTTTATCTTTTTTACCAAATACCTTTTCCATCACCAAGCAAAATATTCTTTATGTTTTCGTCTATTTCGCTTTCAGTCAGACCTTGTTGGATGAGTGGCTGAATCACTTCACGACTTTCTCTTGTATGAGGAAGTTCCGATGCAAGCCTATTCATCATACCAGTTCCATTTCATCTTTCATTTTCACAAATCCATATTGTTCATACAGCGGCTGCCCCATATCCGTTGCCTCTAGCGCAATCTGTGACACGCCCTGTTCCTTCGCTCCCTCTACCAGCAAATTCAATGTATGAAATGCAATTCCCTGCCTACGATATTCCGGAGCCGTATACATATTCATAATGTATGCCTTTTTACCACTTGGATTATGATATGTCGGCATCACCTGATAAAAGCTGACACCTCCTGCACCAATAAAGATTCCGTTGTCATATACCAGATATGCAGTATGCTCACCGGTTTCCAATGCCCGCTTATAATACGAATAAGACTCTTTCTCCACCACAGACATATCTATATCATCGGATAATTTATTAGCCGCGCGAAGAACAATAATTCTTGTTCTTACCAGTTCATCAATATCTTCTATCGTTGCTTTTTTATATTCAAACATAATCCACTTCCCCCAGTTCCTAATATCCATATATATACCTAAGATACTCTTTTCCCATTTCTTCATATTTTCCGTCAAGTACAAACCCAAGCTTTTTAAGGAGCGCCAGCGAAGCCGTATTTTCCTGCTCTGTCAACGCCTGCACCTTGGTAAAACCCAACTCCTCCTCACCATAACGCAGTATGGCACTGCACACCTCTTTTGCAAGCCCCTGTCTCTGCCACGGAACTCCTATCACAAATCCAAGCTCCGGCTCTGTAAAGCCTCTCCGCATGTCCAGTCCCGCCCTGCCGATGACTTCGCCGGTCGCCTTTAATATAATAGTCCAGATTCCAAAACCGTACAATGCATATACCTTCTCACGGTAATCTGCCGTATAGCGGAGTTCCTCCTCTCTGTCCGAAAACAAATTTTCCATAAACGCCGTGACAGAAGGCTCCGCATATATCCGGTAAAAAGCGTCCACGTCCGCTTCCGTAGTCTCGCGCAGAATACAGCGCTCCGTTTCCAGTATCTGCCACGGGAGACTGCAATACCGCCGATATATCCGTTCCAGATAAACGGGCGTTATATCATCCCAGCCCTCTGACAGATAACGGACGCCTGCAAAAGGAGCGTTTTCATTTTGTCGTGTTAATATTCCCAGTACCGGCAGGTTATTTTTTGCAAAATATTCTGCGATCTCCGGACAATCTGTCACAATAATAGCGTTTTCTTTTGGCAGAATCCCCTCTGCAAGCGCCTTCTTCAAACTAACAATCCGCATCCCGGTCTCTTGCAGACATATCTGCAGCTCTGTTACGCCATTGTGTTCTGCCGCCTTGTCACACTCTTCTGATTCTTCGTTATCCGCTGCTTTGTCATTGTAATTTGTACCAAATCCGTATCTGCTGTAAATCCATACTTCTTCCAGATTATATTCTGCCATGCTTGTGTTTTCCTTTGAAATGATGTAGTATCTTTATATTAAATCAATTTATACAAGAAAGGAAGTACTATATGGCACAGAATCCCATTGTGACGATTACCATGGAAAACGGCGATGTGATGAAGCTGGAACTGTATCCTGACATTGCGCCCATTTCCGTCAACAATTTTATCAGCCTCATTCAGAAGAATTTTTACGACGGTCTGATTTTTCACCGTGTTATCAAAGGCTTTATGCTGCAGGGCGGCGATCCGGAAGGCATTGGCTGCGGCGGCCCGGGCTACAGCATTAAGGGCGAATTTTCCTCCAACGGTGTGGAAAACAATTTAAAACACACCGAAGGCGTTCTCTCCATGGCAAGAAGTATGGCTCCCGACTCGGCAGGCTCCCAGTTCTTTATCATGCACAAGAATGCGCCTCACTTAGACGGCAGCTACGCCGCTTTCGGAAAAATCATAGAGGGAATGGATGTAGTAAACAAAATTGCCGAGACAGCTACAGATTACAATGACAGACCTCTTGAAGACCAGGTGATGAAGAGTGTGACGGTTGATTGCTTTGGTGTGGAATATCCTGAGCCGGAGAAAATACCCGAGCGCTTTTAACGCTAATGTGAATCGAATCGTTATCATATTTAAGCATGAACGGAATCATAATTTTTTGTGGTTCCGTTCATATTTTGTTTACAATTAATTCAAGGAAACTTCACCATGAAAACATTCTTTAGACACTTCTTTTTCCTATACTATAACCATAAGTTACAAACACTACTTTATAAGCTGACAACAGTATTTAGATACATTAAATAACTTTTTCATAATAAATGCCAGGCAAAGCCATTTGCCTGGCATCCTCCCTTTTTAGGGCTTTTTTGCAGTTATCTGCACCTTTTTCAATCTTACAAAATCACAAAACGGCAGGGATTTTACTCCCTGCCGCTCGTTTTAGCTATCAAGCACATTATTCTTTATGCCTTGCCCACGGAACCGAAAAGCTCCATTTTCTCTTTTACGGTTTCCTTGATTGCTGCAGCACCCGGCGCCAAAAGCTTACGAGGGTCGAAGCCCTTGCCTTCCAAATCCTTGCCTGCCTCGATGTACTTGCGGGTTGCATCTGCAAAAGCAAGCTGACACTCGGTATTTACATTAATCTTTGCAACGCCAAGCGAAATCGCTTTCTGAATCATGTCTGCCGGAATACCTGTACCGCCGTGGAGCACCAGAGGAAGCTCTCCTGTCTTCTGCTGTACGGCGTCCAAAGTTTCAAAGCTTAAGCCCTTCCAATTCTCCGGATATTTGCCGTGGATATTGCCGATGCCTGCTGCGAGGAAATCCACGCCCAGGTCAGCGATTGCCTTGCACTCATCAGGGTCTGCGCACTCGCCCATACCTACAACGCCGTCCTCTTCACCACCGATGGAACCAACCTCAGCCTCGATGGACAGTCCCTTTTCATGAGCGTCTGCCACCAGCTTTGTGGTCTTTTCTACATTTTCTGCTATCGGATAGTGAGAACCGTCAAACATAATGGAAGAGAAGCCTGCCTCGATACATTTATAGCAGCCTTCAAAAGAACCATGGTCCAGATGAAGCGCTACGGGAACTGTGATATTCATATCCTGCATCAGACCGTTTACCATGCCGACTACCGCATGATAACCGCCCATGTACTTGCCTGCGCCCTCGGATACACCAAGGATAACAGGAGAATTTAATTCCTGTGCCGTAGAAAGAATGGATTTGGTCCATTCTAAATTATTGATATTGAACTGGCCTACCGCATAGTGGCCTGCTTTTGCTTTTTGAAGCATTTCTGTTGCTGATACTAACATGACTGACACCTCCATATTTTTACTCTTGCGTCTATTCTACCCCATTTCCCGCAAAAATGGAATATGTTTGTTAAATAATTATCTACTTTATTACAGCAAACGATATAAAAAGGGTTACTTTTTAGAAGGAACCATAATACACATCGCCTGCTTGTAATCCTCTATCAGTACCTCCTTGTGCTCGCCCCCGAATTCTCCATCCAGCGTCCACGCCACGTTTTCTTCTGACTCCCCCTGCAGTCTGGCAGTTTTAAACCAATAAATCAGCTCGTTTTCCATGCTGCGGTCAAGCAGCGAGGCGATAAGGCGGTTTAGGTCTGCTACATTGGCAGGACGTCTGACCAGTGTAACCTCCAGCTCGCCATCATTCAATTCCACATTTTTACCGGTAATCCGCCTGAAACCACCCACCGACACAGAATTTGTCACCATGCCGAACAGGAAGTCACCTTCTATCACGTTATCCTCATACAGAAAACGCATTTTGTAGGATTTCACCGCAGCAAGGCGTTTCATTCCCTCCAGAATATATGCCATATACCCAAGCATATTTTTCATTTCCTGCTCTGTACCGTAGGATACGTCAGTAAACATGCCAAACGCCGCCACGTAGACAAATACGTCGCGGTTAAAGGCGCCGATATCACAATGAAAGGCTTCTCCACTTACCACAGCCTGCGCCGCCTTCTGCATATTCTTCGGGATTTTCAGGCTGTTTGCAAAATCATTGGTACTACCCGCCGGTATATACCCTATCGGTACGGAACGTCCGCTCTTTACCATACCGGTGACCACTTCATCCAGTGTGCCGTCTCCGCCGCTGCACACCAGAATATCGTAGATATCCTCCCGCTCTGCCACGACACACTGCGCGTCACCCTTGCTCTGGGTAATATGAGCCGTCACTTCGTATCCGCCCTTAATAAAAATATCCATAATTGCCAGAAGCTGGTTTTTAATCTGTGCCTTTCCTGCTTTTGGATTGATAAGAAACAACATTCGTTTCTTCGCCATGCACTTCCTCCTGTTATGATACACAAAGGCGGAATCCGCAAAAGGACAGTCCGTTCCTTATAGATTCCGCCATTTCTGTTATGGTATTCTGTTTTCTTCAGCTTGCTGCTTTTCCGGTCAAATACCTTTCAATATTGTCTACCGCTTCCTTCTCGTCCACACCGTTTGCCTCAACTACAACACATTCCCCTGCGTTCAGTCCAAGACTCATCATACCCATAATACTTTTGGCATTGACTCTGACAGAACCGTCCTCTGACTGAATATAAACGGTGCTGTTATACCTGCTTGCCACCTGCACCAGCATAGCTGCGGGCGTTGCTTCCAACCCGTTTTCCAGATTGATCGTTACCGTTTCCTTCTTCATAATATTTTCCTCCTTTACGCTCTTAATCTGTCAGCAAGCTCGCTTAATTTGCGTAATCTATGATTTACCCCGGATTTACCCACCGGCGGATTAAGATACCCTCCCAGCTCCTTTAACGCCGCATCCGGATACTCCAGCCGCACTTCTGCCATTTCCCGCAGATTGTCGGGGAGCTTTGAAAATCCGTAATGCTCCTTAATATACTGTATGTCCTCTACCTGCCGCGTGGAAGCGTGAACCGTTTTACTGATATTTGCCGCCTCACAATTGACCCTGCGGTTGATAGAATTTCGCATTTCCTTTACAATGCGCAGGTTTTCCAGCTCCATCAGCGCTACATGCGCTTCCATTACATTCAGAAGGTCTACAATACCCGCTCCCTCTTTCAAATACACTACAAAATATTTCTTTCTGGGAACGATTTTTGCCTCTATATCAAACTGTGCGATAACCTCTTTTAACTGCTCCGCCTGTTCCTTATAAGAACAGACAAACTCCAGATGATACCCTTTTTGGGGGTCACTCATGGAACCGCAGCACAAAAATGCACCCCGCAGAAACGAACGTCTGCAACAGGCATTTTTTATCAAAAGCGAATCAACAGGCTCGGAAAGACTGCCAAATTTGGCTAACAGCTTCTCTTTCATTGCTCCGCTTATACCCACACCAACATCTATATTATATGTTTTTTTCAATAATGTAAAGCATTTTCTTACCACAGCTTCATTTTCTGTCTGAAAACCTATGGTAATGCTTCCATCACTATCCTGTCCATACTGTCCGCAAAAGTGCATAATGGCAGACAATTCTGCAATCTGACAGTGCCGCGCCTGACTGATTTGCTTTGCAAGCTCTTCCTTGATATTTGCTGAAAAAGACATTCCTGCCTCCCGCTGTCCATAGAGTAAAGATCCCACAGGCCCTGCCTTCCTTACCTCTGCTCCCTGTGAAACAATTTAATCCCGTAGCCGCCACGATTTTTCATGCGTACATATAACTCATTGGCAAGAGTCACGCTTCTGTGCTGACCACCCGTACAGCCTATCGCCACAACAAGCTGATATTTACCCTCTTTGATATAATTCGGAATCAAAAAATCAAGCATATCCGTCAGCTTGTCCAAAAATACACCCGCCTCCGGAAACTGCATCACATAATCCTGTACTTCCTTGTCATTGCCCGTCTTCTGCTTTAATTCGTCTATATAAAAAGGATTGGGCAGAAATCTGACGTCCAAAACCAAATCCGCATCCGCCGGTATCCCATATTTGAAACCAAAGGACAAAAGTGTTATCATCAGGTTATTATATTCTTCATTGCGGATAAAAATTCTATCCAGTTCTTCCTTCAGCTCCCTGGTAAGCAGATTTGTTGTATCAATCACAAAATCTGCTTTCTTCCTGATTTCGGCAAGCAGCTCCCTCTCCTGCCGGATTCCGTCCTCTATGCGGCCCTCCGCCGCAAGCGGGTGCACTCTGCGCGTTTCTTTATAACGTTTTACCAACGCCCTGTCCTGCGCATCCATAAACAGAATTTCCAGTTCATATCCTTTTTCCTTCTGTCTATACAAAATATCCGTCACACCTGCAAAAGAATGTCCGGCCCGCACATCCAGCCCCAGCGCAACCTTGGTGATTTCGCTGTCGGGCATTGCAATCAGCTCTATAAACTTTTCCAATAGAGAAACAGGAAGATTATCCACACAGTAAAAGCCGGTATCCTCCAGCATCTTCAGCGCCGTACTCTTTCCGCCGCCGCTCATACCTGTCACTACTACAAAACGCATCTTCCCACTCCTTTCCATTTTTGTATCCTTAGGTGATTGCGTCTTAAAAGTCTCCCAGAAAAAGCACCTCCGGCTCCAGCCGCACACCGGACTGCCGGTATACCTCTTCCTGCACATAAGTAATCAACTGCCGGATATCCGCCGCAGTCGCTTCCCCCGTGTTAATGATAAATCCACAATGCTTTGGGGATACCTGCGCACCGCCGATGCGGTATCCTGAAAGCCCTGCATCCATAATCAGCTTTCCCGCAAAATATCCTTCCGGACGCTTAAAGGTACTTCCGGCGCTGGGGTATTCCAGCGGCTGTTTTTCCTTCCTCCGGTTCTGGAAATCCGCCATTTTTGCCCCAATCTCCTCTTTATCGCCCTGTTTCAGCAAAAAAACGCACTCCGTCACAATAAGGGGATGCTTTTTAATGACGCTGGTGCGGTAGCCAAATTCCATGGTTCTGTTATCCAGCGTCAGAGTCGTTCCCTCTTTGCTGAGCACTGTCACTTCCTCCACAACCTGCCGCATTTCTCCGTCATAGGCGCCTGCGTTCATCACCACGCCGCCGCCCACTGTCCCGGGAATCCCCGCCGCAAATTCCAGACCCGTCAGTCCCAGCTCATATGCTGTCTTCGCCACCTTGGACAAAAGTGCGCCCGCCTGCACCCGAAGTCTGCAGCCATCCGCCTTGATTTCATTCAGCTTATCGGAAATCTGCAGCACGATGCCACGGTATCCTTTGTCACCTGCCAGAAGATTACTTCCGTTTCCCATAACAAAAAACGGAATTTCTACCTGTGAAATGTAACCGAGCAGCTTCGGCAGCCTGCTGATATTGTCTATTTGTATCAGGCAGTCGGCCTCCCCGCCTACCCGAAAGGTTGTGTGCTTTTTTAAAGGTTCCTTATATAAAATATTATCTGCAGGTACAAATCTCTGTAATGCTTCCCTTACTGCCTGACTTATCATCTTTATACCCCATATCTGCTTTTTAGACGTTATCTAATACAAGCTTTGCAGCCCCGAAAATACCCGCGTCGTTGCCGAGTGTTGCTAAAGCAAATTTTGCATCGCGGCAGCCCCTGAAAGCATACTGCATATAGTAAGGTCTGATATACTCAAAAAGAACCTCTCCCGCTTTGGATACGCCGCCGCCGATAACAAATATCTCCGGATTTACCACACCGGCAATCGCCGCCAGCCCCTTGCCGAGATACTCGCCAAAGCGCTCCGCTATCTGGATTGCCACCTTATCGCCGAATTTGACGGCATCAAATACCGCCTTGGCGGAAATTTCCCGCCCCCTGAGAATACTGTCCTCCGTATCCTCCTCCAGCCTTTTCCTTGCAAGACGCGCAATGCCGGTAGCGGAAGCATACTGCTCCAGACAACCGATATTGTGGCAGCCACATTCCTCCGTCTCATTATCCTCTACATGAATATGCCCGATTTCACCGCCTGCGCCGTTTGCGCCCGTAACCATCTGTCCATTGCAGATAATACCGCCGCCGACTCCGGTTCCCAGCGTTACCACTACCAAATCCTTGTAGCCTTTACCGCCTCCCTGCCACATCTCGCCCAATGCAGCTACGTTGGCGTCATTACCTGCCATAACGGGCAGCTTCAGGTACTCTTGAAAAGCTTCTGGAATATGAAATACCGTATCCCAGCCTAAATTTGCAGTCTTGTAAACCGTGCCCTCTGCATCCACCGGTCCGGGCACGCCGATGCCGATGCCCGCCACCTCGTCTGTTTCAATATCCATTTCCTTCATCTTATTTTGGATACTCTCTGCAATGTCCGGCAGAATTCTCTCTCCGCCATTTGCCGTAACGCTCTTGATTTCCCATTTTTCCAGCACATTGGCATTCATGTCAAAAAGTCCCATTTTAATGGTTGTACCGCCCACGTCGATGCCGAATACATATTTCTTCATCTTATATTCCCTCCCTCAAAACACCTGTTATTCATCGTCCTCGTCTCGTTTTCTCGCCAGTGAGTTCTGTACCCTCGTGTACAGCTCCTGCGCCGCATTGTAGCCCATTTTCTTCTGTCTGTGGTTGACTGCTGCCGTCTCGCAGATAATGGCAAGATTACGGCCCGGACGAATGGGAAGCGTATGGCATACTATCTTATTCCCCAGATATTCCGTATATTCCTCCTCAAGACCAAGACGGTCATATTCCTTATCCTTATCCCAGTCCTCAAGCTTGATAACCAAATCCACCGACTGGGTGTCTTTCACGCTCAGCGCACCAAACAATGACTTTACGTCAATAATGCCAATGCCGCGCAGCTCGATAAAATGCTTTGTGATATCAGGCGCAGAGCCAACCAGCGTATCGTCGCTCACCTTGCGCAGCTCCACCACATCATCCGTCACCAGACGATGCCCTCTCTTTACAAGCTCCAGTGCCGCTTCAGACTTTCCGATGCCGCTCTCTCCCGTAATCAGCACGCCCTCGCCATATACATCAACCAGAACGCCGTGCACCGAGATACAGGGCGCCAGCTTTACATTCAGCCATCGTATCGTCTCCGCCATAAATTCGGAGGTCTTCTTTGAGGTGGACAGCACGGGGCGGTTGTATTTGTGGGCAATCTCCAGAAAAATCGGATCGGGCTTCAGCTCACGGCTGAACACCACACAGGGGATATCATACGCCATCAAATCGTCATAGACCTTCCGTTTGCGCTCTTCCTCCAGCCCTTCCATATAGGTATACTCCACAAATCCGACGAGCTGCAGTCTGGAATAATCAAAATGCTCAAAGTACCCCGCCATCTGCAGCGCCGGTCTGTTTACATCCGGCTGTGTAATGCGAATACCGGTGACCTCAATATCCGGCGTCAGATTAACCAGCTTTAATTTCTCAATTAACTGCTCCAGCTTAACACTTGCCATAGTCCTACCTCGTTTCCTGTTTGATATCTATTCTGTAGTTATTTTAGCATATCCCCGTTTTCGTGTGAAGTCCGCTTTTCATCCTTTCGGAAAAAAGAATAAATCTCCTGCGCAATATGCTCCGGTATCTCGGGAACCTCTGCAAGCGCTGCCACTTCCGCCTGTTTTATCTCTTCTATCGACTTAAAATGGCGCATAAGCGCTTTTCTTCTGGCAGGTCCCACGCCCGGGATGTCATCCAGCACCGATTTGACCTGCGCCTTACTGCGCAGGGAACGATGATATTCGATGGCAAAACGGTGTGCTTCGTCCTGTATCCTCGTTATCAGCTTAAAGCCCTCGGAGCGGGTATCGATATCTATTTCCACATTATTGTAGTATAGCCCTCTTGTCCTGTGATTATCGTCCTTTACCATACCGCAGACCGGAATATGGATTTGCAGCTCTTCAAGCACCGAAAGCGCAATATTCACCTGTCCGCGCCCGCCGTCCATCAAAAGCAAATCAGGAAATTTGGTAAAGCTGCCGAAGCCGGCGTCAATCTCCTTTTTTTTCAGCTTCTCCTGCTCCTCCATACCGTGTATAAAACGCCTTGTCAGCACTTCCTTCATGCAGGCATAATCATCCGGTCCCGCCACCGTTTTGATTTTGAA
>CAMWUP010000016.1 GCA_947177465.1 uncultured Lachnospiraceae bacterium | reverse complement strand
CCCAAAATCTTTGTGCGGCTATATTTTTCAGTTCTACCGGAACGGAGACTTTTTTTGCGCCATATTCATTTTTCAGAAAATGAATGCAGACTTTTGCCGCTTTTGTCCCCAATCCCTTTTTCTGAAAAGCATCATCAATTAAAAAATTTATGATTTGATAATTTTCCTCTCCGACATACATGGAAACAAATCCTATCATGTTATCGTCATCATAAATTGCAAATGGTCTGGTATCCTTATAAAAGACCCATGCTTCCGCTAAAGAATAAATGACTGAATCTACAAAGCTTTCACTTTCAACACTTGCTTTTAAGTTGAAACACTGTTCAAAATTATCTTCCTTAATTGTCTTTAATTCAATCAACTATATCAACTCCCTAATGCCGATTTATTAAAATTAAGTATATGCCATTTTTGTTAAGAACACAATTACGAAAAGCAGTCATGTCTCCTTTTGTCTCACAATCGCTTTTTTTATTAAGACACACCTGTAAAACTCTGCTATAATGTCACATAACGGAGGTGATATTTTGAATCCAAACAAAGAAATCACAAAAAACGTGATTGATTACATTGAAAGACATCTGGAACTGAAAATGGATTTAGACAGAATTGCAAAATATGCCGGTTACTCTAAATTTCATCTGAACCGGATTTTTACAGAAGAAACCGGAACTACCATACACAAATACCTGCAGTTGCGCAGACTCACAATCGCTGCGGAAAAACTGGCAACGACAGAAATTTCTATCGCACAGATTGCCTACGAAGCCGGCTACAATTCACAGCAGTCATTTTCACTGGCCTTCAAGAAACTATATTTGTATCCGCCAAAGCTATACAGGGATATGGGCGATTTT
Source organism: uncultured Lachnospiraceae bacterium (assembly GCA_947177465.1). GTDB lineage: Bacteria > Bacillota > Clostridia > Lachnospirales > Lachnospiraceae > Acetatifactor. The sequence goes on along the minus strand of CAMWUP010000016.1, from coordinate 14,704 downwards.
GCCCCAAAACAAAACAGAATCGAAATGAGCACTGATTTCCGCCTGAACAGAAATCGCAAATTTAAGAATATAATCAAGGAGATAGCTGCATGAGTACAATTCCTTACGTAATTGAACAGACCGGCAGAGGGGAGCGGAGTTATGATATTTTTTCACGCCTGTTATCCGACCGCATTATCTTTTTGGGCGAAGAAGTAAGTGAGTCTTCCGCCAGCGTCATCATTGCACAGATGCTTTTTCTGGAATCTCAGGAGCCTGACAAGGACATATCCTTTTATATCAACAGTCCCGGCGGCTCCGTGACCGCAGGGTTTGCTATCTATGACACGATGCAGTATATAACCTGCGACGTATCCACCATATGCATTGGTCTTGCCGCCAGCTTTGGCGCTTTTCTGCTCGCAGGCGGCACACAGGGAAAACGATTCGCCCTGCCGAATGCTGAAATCATGATACACCAGCCGGCTATGAGCGGCGGCATAAAAGGACCGGCAAGCGATATCAAAATCATGTCCGATTATATGCAGAAAAGCAAACAGCGGTTAAACCGGATTTTGGCGGAAAATACAGGACACACCATAGAAGAAATCGAAACAGCCACCGACAGGGATAATTTCATGAGTGCAGAAGCGGCACTGGCATATGGGTTAATTGATTCTATTATTTCAAGAAGATAAATATTCTAAAGTAACGTCGGCAAGCTCCGACACAGACCGGTTATCCGTTGTAATGTGGAACCCGCCGGTCACGGCCCTTGTACATGCACGGGCCATCTCAATATTTTGTATACACCAGCAGTCCTCCTCTTCGCCACGGGCTAAGATTCTGTCGTGGACTGTCCGATGCGCCGCTTCCAAAATGATAAATTTTACGGCAATTCCATCCATGCGCAGCCGTTCAAGGATATCCAGATAAGAGGCCTGTCGCACCAAAGTCATAGGAACCAGAATATCCTTTCCGCAAGTATGAAGGACATCCTTTATCAGCCTGTAGCAAAAATCACACCACAACGGATAATCCTCAAAAATCAGACCGCACGGCTTACCCGGGTAATTATCCCGTACTGCATTGCCAACCGCCTCCGCATCAAAAATCATTGCGTTTTCCATTCTATTTTCCAGTTCCTCCGCAAGGGTGGACTTTCCCACTCCATAAGCGCCGCTTATCCAGATAACCATTTCACTCTCCTCTATTTACTGTCACTTATTCCCAAAAGATAATCCGACGACACGCCGTAAAATTCACACAAGTCATAAACCAGTGCAACCGGCAGGGCATTGATTCCCGTTTCATATCTTGAATACACTCTTTGGTCAATCTTCAAGCTTGCCGCCACCTGCTTCTGCACGTAATCATTGTCCTCGCGAAGCTCCCTCATTCTGCGCAAGTATTTCTTTTTGTCCATTGCCTTTTCCCCCTTTTCGCCATATGGTCTTTCATTCAAATTTTACCACTATTTTTGTCGAAAAAGAGATTTTACTACAAATCAGGAATAAAATTTATCTCACCTTTGTCATATACGCATAATCGTCATGGATATAAAGGCAGACAAGTTTCTTATCCGCAATGATATCAGAATATTTTTCCTTTATTCTTTGTACATGTTTTTTCTCCATACAAAAAATAATGTCATGTACCCATCGAAAATCTTCTCAGCGGTCAGACTGCGCCTTTTGTTTTGACTGCATAAAAAAAGTAGATTCATTTATTTATAAACCCATCCAATTTTACTTTTACATCCTCTTCATCTAAAAGCAAATCTCTCATTGTTTAATTGTACTTATCAACTTCTCAAAAAAGGAGTATATTCCATCACCGTTTAAGCCTCTTTCGTCATCTTTATCCGCAATCAATGATATCGATATCTTCCTCTACATCATTCTTATCAAATATCAGAAAGGCGTTTAATAGTTGTGCTATATCCTGCAAAAAATCTTCTGCAAAAACATAATGCGTGTCCCATATTTTTTGAAGTGCTCCCCCATCAACATAGCTTTCCAATTCTATCGGAATTGCAGGCTCATATTCCTCAAAGCCAAATTCCTCCAGCATATAATCACGTGCCCTTATATAGCGGTATAGCTCTCCGTTTTCACAGATATTAAAAAATGCTGCATCGCTGTCAAATGTTGATAATGCAATCACCGTTGAACCAAAGGTTTTTTCCAATGATGCCATAAACGCTTCATCTGCATTATATTGTCCTTCACAATAATATTCGTCGAAAACCAAAAACCAGTCTTTTGCTTCCTGATAAAATACAGTATAGTACAAATCATCTACTGTTGATGTGTGCGACAGCTTCTCACGAATTTTCTCCGAAGTAAGCTGATTTTTCTTTACAAGATAAAACACATTTGTCATTCCCATATCAATCACCTCATATACTTTCTCAAAACAGGCGCCTCATTCAACTCAACATCTTCAAAATGATTATAAAACCGGCTTGCCTCTTCATTTGTTGCACGGATTAAATAATATTGATTTATGTTATTTTGTGCGCAATCTCTTTCAAATTCACAAAAAAGTCTTTGCGCAATTCCCTTGTGTCTATGCGATTTTAAGACATAAACCCAGTCCACATACGCCATCCTGCAGCCGTCCTGCATACAGCCATAAAAATGGTATTCTATCCGTCCGACCACCATACCGTTTTCTTTTGCCAGAATAGAAGTTGTTCGATTAAAAAAAGAATCTGAAATTCTGCTTTTAATGCCCTGTTCGTCTATCTTTTCAGCAGTCATTCTATCCGGTTCTTCACTCATTGCAATTTGCAAATACGCAATATAATCTTCCACATTTTCTTGATTTAATATTTCAAATGTCATGGGCAGCTCCTTAAACTTATTTTCAGTGCCATTTCTGCTCCCATCCCTTCCCCCATATTGCAATCTCTCGCAAGAACAAAAATAAGGGAAAGAAAATCTTATAACAGAGTATAACACAAATGCAGTTGAATTTTCAATTTTATATAGTAAAATGGAAACAAAAGAAGCAGGGCACCGGTTAAACCATTAAAAGTGCCGGATATTATGATTGCGGAAAGGATGTCGTAATTCTATTATGAAAACATTGTACGTTACTGATTTGGATGGAACCTTAATGCGGGATGATAAAATAATTTCAAAGGAAAGCGTTGCCATATTGAATCGCCTGCTTGCTCAGGATATATTTCTAACATATGCAACTGCAAGGTCGCTTCGCTCTGCTTCTGAAATCACAAAAAATATATCCTTTAAGCTGCCTGTCATTATCCGCAACGGAACAATTCTTGCCAATCCTCAATCTAAGGAAAACATCGAAATTTCTATGTTTGGAGAAGAACTGCAACACCTAAGGCAGGCTTTCACTGACATCACCATCCCCGGATTTGCAACCTCCTATTTCGGCTCAAATGAAGCAAAATTATACTTAACAGGAAGAATGAATGAAGGCTTTCAAGATTATTTGCAAAACCACTCCACGGACAGGCGTATTCATATGGTGGATACAGAAGATAAATTATACGAAGGAAAAACTTGCTATTTTACATTTATTGCTCCTAAAAATGAATTACAGCCCCTTTATGAACGTGTCAAACATATTAAGGAAATAAACTGTATTTTTCAACAGGATAAATACAGACCGGAATATTGGCTGGAAATATGTCCGGGGAATGCAACAAAAGCAACGGCAATTCAAAAAGTAAAGCAGTTATGTGGCTGCCAAAAGGTGATTGTATTTGGGGATTCGGCAAATGATATTCCCATGTTTCACATGGCGGATGAGGCATATGCAACAAAAAATGCAATTGAAGAATTAAAAGAAATTGCTACAGGAATTATTGAAGACAATAACACTGACGCAGTAGCAAAATGGTTAACAGCGCACATATAACAATGCAAAAAATCGGGGTGACAGGATTCGAACCTGCGACCTCCTGGTCCCAAACCAGGCGCTCTAGCCAAGCTGAGCCACACCCCGACAGATATCATATAACGCAAGATTTATTATATAATACCCTTTCTTTTATGTCAATCATTCTTGCAAATTTATGTATGCTCCTGTGCCTGCTTCAATTCCTGCGCGTTCTCATTCAGCTTAGCCGCCACCTTGCTGACCTCGCTCACAATCTGCCTGTTGTCATGGCAGGTATTCATCGTCTCGCTGGAATGTGCCGTAACCTCCTCCGTGACTGCCGAAATCGTCTGGATATTCTGCACAATATCACTATTTGCCGCAGAAAGGTCGGTAATCATCTGCTCCATGCCCTTCGTCTTTTCTGCTATCCCCTCTGTCATCTCCGTGATTACCTGCAGGCTCTTTTCAAGCTGTACAGACTTTTCATCCTGTTCCTTCGTGTTTTCTTCTAATATATCAACGGCCTCCGTAACCTGCTGCAGTTCCCCCGTGACAGTCCGAATCAATGCTGTGATATTTACCGCCGCCTGCTTCGTCTGCTCGGATAAATCCGTAACCTGCGTTGCCACTACTGCAAAGCCCCGTCCCGCATCTCCTGCGCGCGCCGCCTCTATGCTTGCATTTAAAGCAAGCATACCGGTACTGTTGGCAACATTGGTAATCAATGTGATAATGTCATTCATCTTGGCTGCCTGCTCCTGTAAGTCATTCATCAAACCAACTACCTTTGCGCTTGCTTCCTTTGATTTCTCTGACTGCTGCATAAGCTCCTGCATATTTGTAATACCTGCCGTAACCTCCACGGCGGCTTTCTCCATGCCGCTTGTAATATGTTCGCCGACTTCGCGCACACTGTCAATCAGCTTTTGGATTTCCTCTGTCCGGATAAGCTGATTTTGTACAGATTCAGCCGTTTCCGCTGTACCACTGTTGACCTCCTCCATTGCGCTTCCCATTTCCTCCGTGGACCTGTCCAGCCTGCCCATATACTGGTCTACCTGCTCAATTCCCACCGACAATTCTCCCGAAAGCCGCATCATTTCCTGCAGCATCTTTTCAATTTTTTCCTTTTCACACTCCAGCTCATGGCGCTTATTATCATTGATAAGCCTAATCACGCGGGTAGTGATAACCACATAAGCGACTATCATAGTCAACAGCAGAAGCCGGATTTCCACATCCGGAAGCTCTTCCTTGGCATAGCCTGTCGTCATCGCCTGATACGTCACATCGCCGATATTAAAGAGCAGTGCCACCACACCGATGCTCAGACAATATTTCTGGTCTGAATACAGCGTAATTACCACCATCATCGGAATGATGTAGGTAAACGGCAATATACTGTTCGTCGTAAACATAGCGGCAGCATACAGCGCCAGATATCCACACGCCATCACGTGTTTTATTGCCCTGCCTTCCTTGTTTGCCCTGTACAGTACAGCCTCCACAATAACCGGCACCATGGCAAGCGCTGCAATCAGCAGAAAATACAGTATCGAGCGGCTTCCCTTGATAACCTCCATCAGATAGGCAAGCGTAATCACGCTGTCTATCCCTCCATGACACAGAATCGCCGCTCTGTTGATTCTTGCCGTATCCGTCAGTCTCCTTTTACCTTCCAAAGTTTTCATTCCCTTTCCTCCTACAAAAATCTTAACGTAAAATGTACTTCTCCAAACCTGTCTATATCCATCAGCACATAAGAGGGCTTACGTCCATCCTGACGCGGATAGGAGAGACTTCCCGGATTGACTGCGATTACATCATCGTTCAAATCCAGCAGTGGTCTGTGTGTATGCCCATAAAACACAATATCCACCCCCCGTATCCTTGCCTCCTGCTTCAAGTGCTCATTCCCCATGGACACATAATAATTGTGTCCGTGCGTTACCCACATGTGGTATTTTCCGAGTTCAAACTCCCGCTCCAAAGGAAGCGTGGTAAAGAAATCATTGTTTCCTGCCACCATCTCAACCGGACAGCCTGCGCCCTCTGCAATCACATACTCGCTTCCCTCAATGTCCCCGCAGTGGATAACCATATCTACCGGAGAAACTTTCTCCAGCACACGAAAAAAATTTTCGTTCCTTTTATGCGTGTCGCTTACAATCAGTACCTTCATTTTCAGTCCACCATTATATATTTTCGCAATTCCATCTTCATCGCCTCAAGCGCCCTGCCTCTATGACTGACTGCGTTCTTTTCCTCTTCCGTAAGCTCTGCCGTTGTCCTGCCATACTCCGGTACGAAAAATATCGGATCATAGCCGAAGCCGCCGCTCCCCTTCTCCTCATAACCGATTCTGCCCTCTATCACTCCCAGAGTTGTCAATTCCCTTCCATCCGGCAGCACTGCTGCAATGGCACAGACAAATCTCGCCGTCCGCTTCTCATCAGGCACGCCTGCAAGCCTCTCAATCAGACTGTAGTTTTTCTCCCTGTAGGAAGTATTTTCCCCAAGATATCTCGCTGAATAAATCCCGGGCTCCCGATTCAGATAGTCGATTTCCAGTCCGGAATCATCGGCGAGTACAATACTTCTCCCTTCCGCACAGCCGGCAACTGCCCTCGCCTTCAGCAAAGCGTTTTCCTCATAACTGGAGCCGTTCTCCTCTATTTCTATGCTTATGCCCGCATCACGCATGGAAACCACCACAAGCCCCAAATCCTCCAAAATTCTGCTCACTTCTTTCATTTTTCCATGATTGCCGGTAGCAAAAATTATCTTCTGTTCCATCACTCTGCATTTCCTTTCTGCATATTGGTTATCCTTCATATGCCGCCAGAATCGCCCGATACAATCCATCGGCAATCCGGTCCCTGTAATCCTCACGCTGCAGTAGAAGTCTCTCTTGACGATTACTGATGTAACCAACCAGTACCACCGCCGCCGGTACCTTTGCCTCCTTCAGCAAAACCTCCGTCTCTTCTGCCGAAAACAATCCGTTTCCTCTGCCGCTCACTGAAGCCGTCACATGACGCACCAGACTGTCTGCCAGTTCTACATTTCCAAAATCGGGAATAAAGTATTCCGCATTGTACAACGCTTCTATCCCGTATAACGCCTCGTCCTCTCCTTCATTTAACCGTATGCTGATGCACATATCCGCACCGATTGTATTGGCAAAAACAGCCCTGCCCGCTGCAGACACCTCATCAGTGCCGCTTCCCGTATAATATACCTTAATTCCGCTTCCGTCCAAAAGCAGCCGCAGCCGCTTTACAATATCGTCGGTAATCTCTCTCCCGTCAGGCTTTGCTTCCATTCCTTCTGCCAGCGGCACAAAAGAATCCGCTTCCGGTTCCTGCATGTCTGCATCGATCACAATAATCTTATCATAAACTTCACGTGGCGGTACAAATTCTATGTACAGCTTGCCTTCCTCTAATACACTTTTACATTCATAGACGCTGTTTAGCCCAAATTTTAACAAAACAGTGTCTCCTGCATACTCATAGTTGCCTTCCTCTATTCCGGTAATATTTCCCGATATCGCCTCCCTCGCATAATAAGCAGAAGAAGTTCCCTCTATATATATCCAAAACTGTCTTTCCATATAATGGTTTTCAATGGTAATATTTTCCGCCCTGATGCCCGCTTCCAGAGGAATACACAATGCCGATGCCTCCTCGCCGTTCTGCCGGAAGCGCAATGGCAGTTCTTTACCTCCCTCTGTCTGAAAAGCTTCTTTTCCTGCCTGTTCCAAAGCGGCATCACCGATAATGATTGCCTTATGCTCTGCGAAAAGCAACATTCCCCACATCGACCCTGCACAAAAAAGAAGTGCAAAGATGAATGTCCATATCCTTAATCTTGTACACATAATTCCTTTCGCTTCACCTTCTGCCGCTTTCAGCACAAAATCGTTATCCGCGTCTGCCGTTTCCCGGCTTCGGTCCCATAAACTGATAATAATATGTCTTCATCATACCATTATATATCTTCCGGTTCTTATCCGCTTTTCGTCCAATGTACCGCTCCGCCTGCTCATACGCTGAAATCACATAAAGGCTCCATGCATCCAGTCCGGCAAAACGCTCCCCGATTGCCTTGTACAAATCCGGCAAAGCCTCCTTATCCTCAAGCCGCTCGCCATAAGGGGGATTGGTAATAATAAAGCCATACTTCTTGGCATGGCTCAACTCCTGCACACTGCGGCGCTGAAAATGAATCAGACTGCCCACGCCTGCAAGCTGGGCGTTTTCTCTGGCGATTGCCACCATCTTATCATCTATGTCATATCCCTGTATATCCGTCTCTGCATGCAAATCCACAAGCTCCTCCGCCTCCGCAAAAGCTTCCGCCCAGATTTCTTTTTCTATCACGTTCTCCCATTGCATCGCCGTAAAAGAGCGCTTCATGCCCGGCGCTATATTTGCCGCCATCATAGCCGCTTCTATCGGTATGGTGCCGCTGCCGCAAAAAGGGTCCACCAAAATCCTGTCCCGCTTCCACGGCGTCAGCATAATCATCGCAGCCGCCAGATTTTCCGCAATAGGCGCCTTCGCCACCAGCTTTCTGTAGCCGCGCTTATGCAGGGACTCTCCCGTACTGTCAAGCCCCACCGTCACTTCATCCTTCAGCAAAAATACCCTTACAGGATAACTTATGCCGCTCTCCTCAAACCAGTTCACATGATAAACACTTTTCAGCCTGTCAACCATTGCTTTTTTCATGATGGACTGAATATCCGAAGGGCTGAAAAGCTTACTTTTGACGCTGCCTGCTTTGGCAACCCAGAACCTCCCGTCAGCCGGAATATATTCCTCCCACGGCAGCTCCTTCGTACCCTGAAACAATTCCTCGAAGGTCTCCGCATGAAAGCTGCCGATTTTAACCAACACTCTTTCTGCTGTGCGCAAAAAAATATTGGCACGGCACAATGCCTCTTCGTCGCCAAAAAACGTAACCCTTCCATCCGAAACCTCTGTTACATCATATCCCAAATCTATAATTTCCCTTTTTAAGACAGCTTCCATACCAAAATGGCAGGGTGCTATCAATTCAAATTTCCTCATAAAACATGATTCCTTCATCTTTTTGGTACACACCGTGGTTTACACGGCAGATTTTATACTCATGTTTATAAGTATAACATTTTTTTTCGTTTCTTCCAACCTATTTTTTCGTTGCAGAAAAAATAGACGCGAAAAAGGGGCGCTTAATGCGCCCCTGTCCGCCGCAGAACCAAAATTAGTAGTTGTTCTGCTGCTTGTTCTGCTTCTGGTTGTTCTGATTGTTCTGCTTGTTGCTCTGCTGTGTGCTGTTCTGGCTATTCTGTGTGCTGTTTGAACAATTATTGTACTTGTTCTGGTTTTCATTGTTCTGATTGTTATTAGACATATGAAACTCCTCCTGTTGGTTTTTAGTTACAACAGTAGTATGTCTGAACTGCACAAAAAATATTCCAAAAATTTATGGGACTTTTGTACTATTTTTATGTTGCATTTGGTACTAAAGTATTATATAATAAGAACAGCAAAGGGAATTGACCCTTCATCAATCTCCTTTTGCAAACCCTTATATATTAATTATTTATACTCCCCTCAACGAGCCGCCAGTCCCCCTGACGGCTCGTTACCTTTTCTTTTTATAAAACTACCTTCTACAATTTGAAATCTATAGCAGACGTCTGAACAGGCGCACCGTTAAAACAACCAGCACAATGGGAATCAAAATCGGCGCCAAAAAAGAAATCACAGAAAATACAAATGATAAAACCAAAACAACGATAAGCAGTACAATACCGATTATCAACCACAGCGGAATCCTGTAACCATTGCCGTTACGCTGTCCGGCTCCATAGCTGCGCCGTCCAGTCTCATAACTGTAGCCATAGGCGCTGCGCTGTCCGGTTTCATAGCCATTACGCTGCCCCGCCCTATAACTGTAACCATTACCTGTGGTTTGGTATTCTGTTTCCGTCTCACTGCCTGTTCCTGCACGCTTTTCAGCTTCTGCAATGCTTCTTGCCAAAAGCCGCGGGTCTCCAAGCTCTTCTATCACCTGCGCTTCGCTTTTTCCCATGCGCACCTGCGTATTGATATAATCCTCATAAAAACTGATATTTTCAGCCACTGCTCTTGTGCTGACTCTGCTGGAAAGCGCGGCACGCAGACTGTCCAAAAATTCCTGCTTCGTCATAACCTCTGTATTTTCCTCCAAACGTATCTACCCCTTAAAACTCTATAAAATAATTGATAAAAAGGGCATGCTATAGTGTTTATCACATTATAACATGCCCACTTCCTACCGTAAATAAAAGGTCTGAAAAGGTATTATTAACTTTTTATAAAACATTAACCCTTTACCGCACCGGCAACCATACCCTTGATAATCTGCTTGCTGAAACAGAAGTACAGTACAACAATCGGGGACATGGTAAGGAGCATAGCCGCCATAATCTTCGGATAGTCTGAAGCAAACTGCCCTGTAAACTGTGTCATGGCAAGAGGCACTGTCTGCAGCTTGGGACTCTTAATCAGAATCAACGCAAAGGAAAACTCGTTCCAGCAGGCGAAAGTCTGAATAATGGCAATCGTCGTCATAATCGGACGGCAGATTGGCATAATAATCTGGAACAGTGTCCTTGTAAAAGAACTGCCATCGATAGCTGCCGCTTCCTCCAACGCTACGGGAATACCCTTTACAAAGCCTTCCACAAGGAATATCGCCACAGGAAGCCCGAACGCCACATAAGGGATAATCAAAGTAAACCACTTATTTGACAGCCCACAATTGTTGAACACCACGTAAATAGGCACCAACAGGGAGTGAACCGGAATCAGCATACCCATTAAGAACATCAGATAAAGCGCTCTGTTCATTTTAAACTTAATACGTGCCAGTATGTATCCTACAATAAAGCCCAAAATAACTATCAAAGCCACTGAAAGCAGCGTGGTGCGGAAGCTGTTGAACATGGAGCTTCCCAGATGATAGTCTGTATTTTCAAGAATACGTTGGTAGTTGAGCAGTGTAGGCTCTTTCGGCAGACCGATAATGTCCGCATTAAACGCTCTCTTCTCTTTTAAGGAAGAATAGAACATCCATATCAAAGGGAAAATACAGGTCAGGGAGAATATAATCAGCATCAAGTTTAAGAAGACGCCAAGAATTCCTTTCTTTACCTTTGTGCCGGTACTGCGGTCTTCTACCTTTGTCATTTCAAATTTTTTAGCCATTTTCTATTCCCTCCTTCCTACACATCACTCTTCTTGGTCATAAGACCAATCAGCCACTGGGAACCGCCGATTACCAGCAGGCTGAGTACAAAGATGCCTACGGAAATCGCACTACCATAACCCATATTCTGCTGCGAGAAGGAAACCTGATAACCGTACATCGCCATAACCATGGAAGCATTACCTGGTCCGCCGCTTGTCATGACGTAAATATTGTCAAAGGCCTTCATGTTGCCGGCAATACACAGCGTTATACAAACAAGAATCGTATTTTTTACCAGTGGAAATACAATATAAATAGCTCTTTGCACTGCATTGGCGCCATCTAGCTCCGCCACCTCAAAAATTTCCTGATCAATGGAAGATATTGCAGAAAGCAGAATTACCATATAATATCCAATCCACTGCCAAACCAGCGGAATCGCCACCAGAAGCATGACAAGACTTTCATTGTTCAGCCATACCTGCTGTAAATCCGAACGACCTATTTTATCTAAAAACCAGTTTATAAGACCGCGATTATAATCATAAATCATTTTCCATATGAAACCGATGGATACCGCTGCAACTGTGCTGGGGAAGAAACCAAAGGTTCTATGGATACCTTTTAATTTTACAAGCTTTGAATTAATCATCAAAACAAAGATAAAGGCAATACCAATCTGTCCGATGATACATACCAGTACCAAAAAGATATTGTGTCTGAAGGACAGCCAGAAAGTGCTGTCTTTAAATAAGGTTATGTAGTTTGTAAGACCGTTAAAGGTCTTTACCGGACCGCCCTTCCATTGAAAGAAGCTGTACACCAAAGCGGTAACCAGAGGAACAAACACAGCAAATACAAATATTACTACAGGGATAATCAAATAAGCAAATAACACGCTTTTTTTAGGCTTAATCGCATTGGGCATCCCATTTCCTCCTTTATATTACGTCATATAGTCTTGCTAATACTATCTTAATACCCATCTTCATGAATGAAAGTACCAGTCGGGCAGAGCCCAACTGGTACCGCATATTCACCCGTTAATCTCTAAACCGGTATCAATCTTAATAGTTTGCCTCGTATGCTGCCTGAGCGTTAGCTGCTACATCTTCAGGAGACATGCTGCCGTTCATCATAGCCTGCAAATCTGCATTCAGAACGCTCCAGATAGCGCCGTCAAGATAAGAGTCATAAATTTCACATGTCTCTGTATCTACATAAGACCAGTTGTAGAAATCGATGGTCCACTGGTCAAACTTGCTCCAGTCAACATCAGGAGCTGCGGTCAGACCGCCAAGTGCATAGTTCTCTGCTACGAAACCGGAGAAATCAGGACCTGTCAGATAGTAAGCAAGGTCAAGAGCTGCTGCCAGCTTGTCCGGATCATTTGCTACTGCAGGATTGATTGCTACACCATAACCAAGACCGATGTTCTGGCTGCCTCTCTGATGTGTTGCATCTGCAGACTGAGGAAGAACTGCGAAACCGGTATTGTTATACAGGTCTGTTCCTTCCAGAGAAGCCTGTACATAGGATACGTCCCAGTTACCGCCGATGAAAGCTGTAGCGCTGCCATCGATGTAGTACTCACGAGCATCCTCATTGGATACTGCGTTGAAGTCCTTGTTGAAGATTTCTGTCTGGTTGAACAGTCTCTGGGTCTCAGCAAGTGCTGCTACGAACTCAGGGTCAGTAAACTTAGCGCCGCCCTTTGCAATCATGGACATATACCAGTCGGGACCGGTGTATCTGTCTGCCAGAGTGGAGATGAAGCAGGAGTTTGCCTGCCACTGTCCGCTGTTACCAAAAGCGATAGGAGTCTTGCCCTCTGCGATGATATCAGCAGCCTTAGCTTCTACTTCTTCCCAGGTTGAAGGGAATTCGTCACCCCATACGGTCTTGTCGTACATAATTACTGTACAAGTACCACCAGTCAGAGCAGGAAGTGCATAAATCTTGCCGTCCGGAGTGGTAAACGGAGCAAAGTAAGAGTTGTTGTAATCAGATGCATACGGTGAAGCTGCAATGTAATCGGTCATATCAAGTATCAGACCCTGATCTGCCCATGCGATGGTATTCATACCCTGAAGCAGGAATACGTCAGGCAGGTCGTTTGCTGCTGCCAATGTAGCAATCTGTGTCTTGTAGTCATCGTTTGCAAGAACGTTCTCTTCCAACGTGATGCCAGGGTTTGCAGTCTTCCAGTTTGCAATCATAGTACGGAAGCCGTCAGAACCACCGTTACCCTGAGATTCCTCAGAAGTAGAGAAGTGCATAAGCTCCAGTGTGCCGGCGTAAGCCAGACCATTGCTTTCCTCACCGCCGCCATTGTTCTCTTCGCCGCCACCGTTGTTATCCGGTGCAGGTGTAGAATCTGTGGTCGGTGCAGGTGTGCTTTCATTACCGCCGTTGTTAGCCTCTTTGTCACCACATGCGGTGAGCAGAGTAGCTGCCATAGCAACGGTAAGGAAAATGCTTAATACTTTTTTCTTCATTTTTTTCCTCCCTTTAATAATAAATAGGTGTTTTGTTTTTATATTAAAACTGCTTTCGCAGAATTAATATCGGTTAAATACTGCCTACTGTCTTTCCTTTATAGACTTCGCCGCGGATTGTCACGGGCTCCATAATAGTAGACCTCGGCTTTTCAATCAGGCTTATCAGCTTTTCCCCCGCCTGTGCCCCGATTTGCACTGTATCCTGCTTCAGTGTCGTAAGCTGAGGCTCGATATGCCTGCCGGCTCGAATACCGTCATATCCCGCCACGGAAATATCCTCCGGAATCCGAAGCCCCCTTTCCCGAATGACGTTCATACCGCCAAAGCAGGAAAAATCATCGGGATATATGATACAAGTGGGAGGATTGGGCAAATCCAATAGTGCCTTTGTCGCCTCTCCCGCCCCTTTTGTATCACGGTATGCCGACTCCCGAAGATACGCATCCGGAACTGTTACCCCCAATTCCTCTGCTGTCTTCAAAAAAGAAGAGATACGGCTTTTAGTGACCGTTGAGCTGGCGCCGTGTATATATGCTATCCGCCGATGCCCCTGCTCGTAAATATAAGTAAATAACTCCCGCATACCTCTTACATTGTCGGAAACGATAACTGCCCTGTCATGAAACAGATGGTCAATCGTCACAATCGGGATATCACTTTTTACCAGTTCCTCCACTTCCGGATCATAGAAATCCACATTGGCAATCATCACACCGTCAAACCCTCTGTAATGACAGTGCTCCAAATAGGTCATACGATTTTTCCGGTTTTTACTGACATTGAGAAAAGTCACATCATAACCTCTCGCCTCCACTGAACGCTTAAAGCTGTCCAGCACACCGGCAAAATAATCGTGCGTCAGTCCGTTTCCCGCCTCATCCGTAAACAGCACCCCGATATTATAGGTACGGTTCGTCTTTAAGGCTCTTGCCAGAGAATTGGGATAATAACCCATTTCCTTTGCAACCTGACGTATATGTGATTTTGTCTCCTCGCTGATATCCTTATGATTGTTAAGCGCTTTACTGACCGTCGCGACACTGACACCGCACACACGGGATATGTCCTTCATAGAAGCCATGCTGTCATCCTCTTTTAAGTTATATGCTTTAAGCAGTCTTTGCTCAAAGTCCTTC
>CAMWUP010000015.1 GCA_947177465.1 uncultured Lachnospiraceae bacterium | reverse complement strand
ATATTAGCGCAGGCATATTCTCTGTCACGGTCTAAGAGCTCGTAATGCTTTTTTCTGACCGCAGGCGTCAGATACATTCGGACGCCGTCCGCCGCCCGCTTTGTCCATGTGCTTAAGTCGCCGTAAAAATCATTCAGCCCAATCAGAAGATTTTCCTGCTTTGACTGCAAAGCCTCCTTTAATCTGGCTGCCAGTCTTTCATTCTTTCCCTGAAAACGCCAGCGCTGTTCTCCAAAGATGATGCCGAACTCGCCGTCCCCAAATCTTGCAATGGACTTTTTATTCTCTATAATTTCCCGGAAAGTATCCTCCGCGCTCATAATCTTCGGGTACCACAGGCTTTCCTGAAATTTTCTGTCACTGATTTCATAGGCCAGATTGTCCTGTGCGTGGAAAAGTATGGTAAAGTTAGTTTGTGAAGCCTTCCGCAGTCCGGCAACCTGTGTGTTCAGATTGTCAAGCGCCTGCCGCAGCAGCTTATTTTCCTGACGCAGCTTCGTCAGTTCCCGCTCAGTAGTTTCCGCTTCCTGCTCCACCAGCACAATTTCCTTTGTCGCCACATACATGATGGACAAATCGTCAAATCCATGTTCCTGATAAAATGCCTCGCCAAACCAGTCTTTTCCCAGTTCATTGACATAGAAGCCTGCATCCTGAAGCCGTCCGATAAAGTCCTCTTTTCCGTACAGTCTGGAGTGGTCGCCCTGTCCAAAGCGCCGCCAGTTTTCCTCTATGGAACAGTCCCACTGCTCTTCCGTATCCCGCTTCCCCACAATCAGGGGTACCAGCACCAGACATACCCCCTCCGGCTTTAAGATTCTGTGTAACTCCTGCATGGCTTTGGCGTCATTTTCCACATGCTCCAGCACATGTGCGCAGACAATGATGTCATAGGTTTCGTCCGCTACCATGTCCATATGCTGCAAATCCGCCTGAAAGGTAACACCCTCCATCATCAAATCCGTAGACTCATACAGAATATCAGCCCTGCCAAGCGCATAACGCTCTATGGCCGGTGAAGGCGCTATCTGCAGCATCCGAAGCTTCTCGTTTCCTTCTGCCCGCACCTCCTCTAAGAAGGCAAGCATCAGCCTGTCCCTGTCATATGCCCCGCATACCGGACAGCCATAATTTTCCGTACTTTCCAGTTGGAAATCCGCATTCCAGTACAGGAAACCACACTGCTTTCTTGTCGATTCATAACCAGGAGGAATCGGGGTAAAAAACACATCGCTGTTACACGCATTGCATTTTTTTGCCCTTCGCCCGATATATTCCTCCAGCAGTTCTATCGCTTCAAACAGTTTTTCCAGGCTCTCCCCCTGTTCTTCTGCCTCCTGCAGGCTTTTCTCCAGTATCTTCCTTATCTGTCCGCAGTTCTCCTGCAGCCCTGAAGGCATTGCAAACAAAACCGTGCAGTTGCACAATACATCTGCAATGGTCACAAGCTCTGCCTGTACCTTTTCCTCCCACAAAACACCGTTCTCTTTTATCCCCTGATACAGTACAAGGACTCTCTGTTTCAATTGCGGAAGCTGCCTGTAAACCTGCCATTTCATCTGATTGATTTCCTGTTTGCTGTATTCTGTATTCTCCATTTCCACTCCCGTCCGCCCGCTTTGGCAGGCATTCCATCTATCACATTATTTCTTTCTGCTGCTCTCATTAATACATGCGCACACCGCCGTCGCCAGATTGTAATAAACATTCCGGCTAAAATGGTTGATGCAGTCCTCATAATCCCTTTGGGATTTGATGAAGTCCGTCATATTAAGCAGCCTGATACGCTTCTTTCCTTCGGCAAATTCCTTTACCAAGGCATTGATTTCCTTGTGCCGCCCTGCATGGTCTGCAAACTCTGCATTTTCACCCTCATATTCCATTTCACTCCCCAACAGCAGTATAAAGACAGGCTCCCCTGGCACATTCTCATACATGTATTTCAGGTTCCGTATCAACTCGCCGCCCGGCGTTGTTCCAACAAATTCCCACTTCTCGGAAAAATCCCTGATGATTTCCTCCGTGAAGGGAAACCCATGATTCACAATACTGCCATCTATATAGCCTGACATGTTCCGTATATCCGTTAGGTCGAAATTGACACTGCCAAAACCGGCATATAAGCCTGTTTTTTTGTTGCGGTACAATCCGGTATGGCAGTCCGGCAGAAGGCTGTAGCAGATAATGTGATATTCCCTTTGAAATAACAGCGTCTCAAAATCCCCATGGGTCAAAAACGGCGCTTCAACCAGCATATCGTTTATCTCTGCTTCCCGACAATTTGCGCTTTCCCATATATGCATCGAATGATTCTGTCCGGTAGTAATAAATCCTTTCGAATTGACATAATTGAATTCGGTGGTAATTTTTCCGCCAATCAGATAGCTCTCTATTGCACTCATGTCGCATGGTCCCTTCAGCAGAATTTTGACACGATTATCACAAGAGAGTTTTTCTGTACTTTTTACTTCCCCGCCTTCGGATATCCACGGTACCGTCTGCCCCTTTTCAAGGGTACCGGCAACAGGTCCTGCAATATCAATCCTGGGATACCCGATTTTACCATATACATATTGTTCCACCCTCATCCCCAGAATTCTGCAGGAAAACAGAAAATGCTCCAGTCTTTGTTCCTGCAGGTTAAGGCAGTAAAAACCTGCTATCCCATAATCTCCATATTTATCCCTGACCTTTATATAACCGCTGTCCATCCAGTCGTTGGATATCATTTTCAAAAGCTCCTGTCGGCTGCTTCTTACCTTTGTAAAATTAAGCTGATTGGTTCTTGCAACCAGCTCCTCCAGCCTGTCCAGTTCGCTTAGGCAGTCCTTTCCTATTATGACCTTGATATCACTGTCAAACAGAAAGCTCTCTTTGGAATCAAACTGCTTCTGCACAGATGTCTTCTTTTCCAACACCTTGTATCCGGCAAGCCTCTTATGCGTCATATCCGACGCCCTTAACGTATTCACATACTCTGTCAGATAAGGAATAATATCAGGCAATGCCGTCATAAGCCCCGCGTTTACATATTTCGCTTCTTCCAGATTCCGGATATTATCGTCAATAAACAGCACATTTTCCGGTCTCAGCCCCATGTCGGCCAGCTTCCTTCCGATTTGTACTCCTTTATTCTCCCAGTTTATGTCATTGAAGACAAAAAAAGCATCAAGCTTAAGCTCCTCCAGAACAGCCTGTACCTTGTCAGCATCATTTTTAGAAGAAATGGAATTCATGATACCGCAGTCTGTCAAGGTTCTGACAAGCCGGAGGTTTTCCTGTGAAAACTCCACCTCCCCCTCGCTCAGCGTCCCCTTCCAGAAGGTATCGTCCAAATCCCATATAACCAGTTTAATCTGCTCAAATGGAAAATTCTGATAAGGTTTGGGCTTTGGCAGAATCACACAGTCCTTCCTGCACAGACCTGCCAGCAGATTTTTATCGTTTTCGGATAAGCCCGCATACACTTTAGGATTGATAATCAACACATTAAACACATGGGACCTGAAAAAACCTGCCAGCTCCTCTGTCTCCCGAAAAACCGCCTCCGCGCCACTTACTATGGAAAACTGCGACAGGTCAGGCTCGATGCCTACCGCATGGGCATGGGGGTAAAATGCCCGCAGCAGCTTCAGGTCAGCGCCAAGACCACAGCCTATCTGTAAGATGTTAAATTCTTCCCCTTCGGCATAAGGAATCCCGGCAGGCAGATTTCTGTCAGGATTGGCATATTCCAGAATATCAAACCCATATTTTTTCAGGAACATCTGATGATGTTCAAGCAGGATATTATCCACATTTTCCTTATGACAGAAGCTTTGGCTGCCCGCATGGTAAATAAAGCTGTTTTTGCACAACAGAAGCGTAAAGCCCCTCTGGGATATCTGCATGCAGAGGTCGTCGTCTTCAAAATATCCCGGCGAAAACTGTTCATCCATCCCGCCTGCAGCGTCCCACGCGCTTCTTCTCACCAGCATGGCAAAGCCTGATAACCGGATTCTTTCCTCATAAGGCGCTTTCAGGGGGATATTCAGCCGGGCGCCGTACTCCAGATATTCCCCTGGAAGCGTAAATGTAATATCCAGTTGTTGTTCATTTCCCGCATAATTGGAATAGCTTCCGGTCGCACCCGTCTTTTCATCCTCATAGAGTCCCATACGAAGCCAGAACAAGGAGTTGGGCGCCAGACGCGTATCATTATTCAGCAAAAATATGTCATTTTCCTCATGTTCCGTTCCCAGAGTCGCCCTGACTCCCTGATTGCAGGCGCAGGAAAAGCCCCTGTTTTCCTTATTTCTGATAAGGATAATATCCTCCTGCTCTTCCAGCCATTCTGCCACTCCGTCGTCCGAAGCATTGTCCACAACCACAATCCTGTATGTCCCTTCCAGAAGCGTATTACGAACGCTTTCGATATTTTTCTGTAACAGATAGCAGGCATTATAAGAAGCTATAACAATCACAGTATTTTTGACTGTGATATCATAAAACTGTCTTAGATTGTCCATTTCCGTCCGGATAACCTGCTCATCCTCAGGAGAATCGCAATAAAGCAGAGCATTCTCAAAGCATAACCACGCCTGATTTGGATTCATGGCACAATAATAGGAGCCAAGCATATAATATAACTCATAATTCACCGGATTGCAGGAAAGCCCTCTTGCAATGGCTTCAAACATGCCTTCCGGATTTCCCTCCGCTTCACAAATGCTGGCCTCCAGAATCGCAAACATGTCGTCATCACCTTTTAAATGAATCTTCTCCTTATCCAGCAAAGCCCTTGCCTGTATGAAGTCGCCATTATCAATTTGTTCTCTGATATCATCCCACATCCCGCATTCACCACCTCTATTTCCATACCTCCAGATAACTTCCCTCTTTAAACTCCTGCTGCGCAATTTCCAACATCTGCCTTGCCGACAGCTTTTCCTGATACTTTTTGTTGTCAAAAAGATTTTTCTGGTCTTCCCTGACAAAATCTCCTTTTTCAAAAGAAATAGCAAAGAAGTCTTTCGAAAGCCACGCATAGTCCGCATCCGAAATTGTATTCAGACTATAGAACACACCGCCATAGCGGAAAGAATGCCAGTCACGCAGCCGGTAGCTCTCCGGACGCCGCATCGCCACATAAGTACCGTAGGTTTCAAACTCGCTGAAGCTGTTTTCCTGCAGTCCTTTGGCATCGATGGCATGTATGATTTTCTCCCAAAAGGACTCTCCTGCAATGTTTTGACCAGCCTCTATCTCCAAAAGCAGTTCCCGCATTATTTCACTATTCATCAGCATATGCTCCGAAATAAAAGACTTCTCAAAGCATTTGTGCAAATCCGGAATCAGCTTTGCCATTGTATCAAAATACTGCGGGTAATATTCATGCTTCATGTCCAGATAAGGCACACAGGTCCCTTCTTTAAACATGGAAAACGGCGCGCAGGGTATAGTATCCCCGTCCCACACGAGGTAATAGGCGTCGTCACACATACGGGCGTACTGCATTTTCAAAAACTGCTGGTAATACCAGCCGGTGATTCCCCTGGGGAGCTCCTGTCCGTCCAGCACATCCCGCAACGCATCTTTCATCACTGCATGTACAGCCTCAAAAGGCAAAACTGCATTTTCATCCAAAAAGCCGACCTTCTCCCCCAGTCCGGCATTTTGGACAAGCTGCGCCACCTCTTCATTGCCCACAAAGAAGATACGCCGTACCGGCAGATTTGCCGCCAGTCTGTGATACTGACTCTGCACCCTCTCAAAATCCTTCGCCGTAACCACAATCAAAGCATCATATTCCAATATACTTTCCTCATTCTGCTTCATGGTGCCTCCTCGCTGTTTTAGTTTATTTTACCACAGCCTTTCCAGCGTTTCAAACAATTCCACAATATCCGCCAGCAGGTACAGTCTGTCTGCTTCTGCTAAATTTTCTAATGACAGGCCTTTCTGTATTGTCGACTGACGTTCCCACACTTCTGTGGGAATCGGGAGTACTTTTCTAAAAAGCCCCACGCTGTCCACCAGTTCTTTCAATATCTCCTGTACATCGTCAGACCAGACAAGCCTGTTTTCATAAAGCTCTTCATAAATATACAGTGTTTTTTGCTTTAATGTTTGAATATTTTCACAAAACTGTGCCTGCAGCCGGTGATGTTCCGCACTCTGCTCTATCTTTTCCAAAAAAGAAGACGCTTCCTCTTGTTCCTCATTGGATAACAATTCCTCCGAAAGACTTTTCAGTTCCTGCGCAAACATCTCATAACACCTTAGTGTTTCTGCTTCATGTAAAACAATCTCCATCTTCCGCCACAGGAAATTTCGTTCCCGCAAAGGCTTCAGCATTTCCCGTATCATATAAAACTGCACGCGGATTCTCTCTTCAAACTGCTTGCTTACGCTGCTTTCCTGACTGTTTACTTTTACCAAAGCCTCCTGCACAAACCCAATTCTGTGATTTTTCGCAAAACGCATGGTAAATTCAAAATCCTCATAAGCCTTCAGCGTCTCATTAAAGCCGCCTTCCTCTATGAAAGCTTTTGTTCTTATCAAAATTGTCTGGGTGCTGATTAGAGGATACAACAAGAGATAAGAAAACAGACTGCCCTGCTTCTCTTCGTAAGGAATATTTCTGGATGGAATCACTGTCAGAAGCTCTCCATTGCGGTACAGACCAAATTCACTGTAAACCAAAGAAATATCCCCGTTGTCCACCATAAGCTTCATCTGCTTTTCCAGCTTGTCCGGCGCCCATTCGTCATCGCTGTCCTGAAACGCCAGATATTCCCCCTTCGCCAGCTCTGCCCCCATATTTCTGGCTGCGGAAGGTCCCATATTCTTATCTGCTTTTCTGTATCTGACTCTTTCATCCGTAATGCCCTTTACATACTCCTCCGTCCCGTCAGTGGAGCCGTCGTCCATAATAATTAACTCCAGATTTTCATAGGTCTGCTTTAACACACTGTCAACAGATGCCGGAAGGGTATGTATTCTGTTGTAGGTAGGTATCACGATGCTGACTAAAGGCAATTTCTGATTTGACATCTCTTTTCTCCTTTTTGCGCTCCCCTTCACGTTTTTATTGTAGTTCACACCACAATACGATATAATCAATCTATATGAAACTGCTATGCTTCGGACATAGCTGAAACATACAGGGAGATTGCATGAAAATACTATTTTTAAACTGGAACAGCTTCGGAAATGAAGATTTGACAGCCTCGTTGAAAGAACTTGGACATGAGGTTCTGCTTTATCCTTTTTCCAAATCCATATCTTTTTATGATAAAAAGTGGGAGCAGGCATTTATTTCTTTTCTCCGCTCCAAAACACCGGATTATGTATTTTCCTTCGCTTATTTTCCCATTGTGTCCAAAGCATGTGAAGCAGAAGGCATCCTATACCTGTCATGGGTGTACGACAGCCCCCATGTCGCACTTTACTCCTACACCATGCTCAATCACTGTAACCGCATCTTTTTGTTTGACAAAGAGCTCTGCCTGACTTTTCTGAAAGCCGGTTTTCAACATATCTATTATCTGCCCATGGCGGTAAATCCTTCCCGCATTGGAAACATGCTGAAAAGCCAGTCTGCAGAAACCAAAAGGAAATACGCCGGCGACGTTTCCTTTGTCGGCTCTCTTTACTCGGAGCCAAAGCACAACCTGTATAACCGGCTTACCAATATCAGTCCCTATACCAGGGGGTATCTGGACGGGTTGATTCAGGCACAGATGAAAGTATATGGCTATAATTTTCTGGAAGCTGCGCTCACACCGGAGGTCATGGAGGATTTGCTGCAATCTGACTATCCCATGCGGCCTGCCTCTGACAGCGTGGAAAGCAGCGAGTACCTCTATGCGCAGTATGTGCTGAACCGTCGGGTAACCGCGCTGGAACGGGAAAAAATCTTAACCATCTTAGGGCAGTCGCATACCGTCGATTTATACACGCATGATACCTCTGCATCCATCAAAGGCGTCCGCAACCATGGTCCTGTGGACTACTACGACACTATGCCCTATGTTTTTAACAATAGTAAAATTAACCTCAACATTTCTCTGCGAAGCATCCACAGCGGCATCCCTCTTCGCGCCTTTGATATCATGGGAAGCGGCGGTTTCCTGTTAAGCAATTACCAGTCTGATTTCATGGACTTTTTTACGCCTGAGGAAGACTTCGTGTATTATGAATCAGCGGAACAGGCGCCGTCGCTTGTGCAATATTATCTGACGCACGAAGAAGAACGCCGCGCTATCTGCCAAAACGGATACACAAAGGTAAGCAGGAATCATACGTACAAACAGCGTTTGGAGGAAATCTTCTCTCTTCTTTAATCTATGCGCCTACAATTTGCAGCATGTCGGACAGTCTGTCCCGCAGGGAAAACTGTGCTGACGCCTTTTCGCGTCCTGCCCTTGCAATGGCTTCCCTCTCCTCTTCATGCTGCAGATAGTAGTCTGCCTTTTGCACCAAATCCGCCATGTCAGTGTACATAACAAGCTCCACACCATCGTCAAAAAGCTCTGCAATTTCCGGCTGGTAGTTGGTAAGACAGAAGCCGCCGCAGGCAAGAATATCCAGTACACGCTGCGGAATTCCCGATTCAATTGATTTTGATGCAATATACAGGTTTATTTTACTGTGACGGCATACAAGCGGCATATCCTTCTGATAATCCAGGCTTCCACACAGCCTTATATTTTCATTCCCTTGATAGTCTTCGTTTGTATATAAGTGAAGCTCATGCTTTTGAGAAAGCTTTTCTATCGCACGCATACGCTCTTTTTCAGCAATGTCCTCATTTACCAAATCTGCCACAAGCCGCACCGGATTGTCAAAATACATATCTCCCAAAGAAAGCCCTGTCTTGTCCAGAATATCCCTTGCAGTCTCTTCCTCTATCATTTCTTTTACAAAGTTATATCCGTATACCCTGATTTGAGCCTCTTCAATGCCTTGGATATAGCCCTTTACATATTCAGGAATCCCCTCTGTCTCCAGCCATTCGCCGTTCTTACTGTGCAGATTGCCCACAAAAGAAATATCAGCAGCATACCTTGCTGCGCTTTCCCCTGTCTCTTTCCACTTTTCTTCCAAAGCATCCACATCCACAGCCAGCGGGAAATGATATACATTTTCACATCCCACACCTGCCAGACGGTTTGCATATACCCTGTCAAAGCAAAACAAATAATTGCAGTGATACAACACCGTTTTGGAAAACAGCTCTTCCTTCGGGCAGTCACAAATCCACGAAGCATACGGCAGCTTTCGCATTTCACAGACGCTTGCCAGCAAAGGCAGATAATTCCATGAAATCACCATATGTATATTTTCTGCCTGTATACAATTCATGACCTTCATCGCAAACGCTGCATCTGTATGATAATCCTCAAATTTATCGCACAATTCCACGCAATGATAGTCCATGGACAGCAGGCTTTCTGTCAAAGCCGGTTTGCCCTCTTCGCCCCACCTGTAAACTAAAATATTTTTTATCATGATAATCTCCGCTACTGCACATCGTTTTATCTTACACTATTTAAATCTATCATCTACAGTATAACATACTTATGCCTGTCTGCCACTAATTTTCTTTTCATCAGCCATGAATTATGGTACAATAAATCAGAAATGAAACAAGGAGCAGCATGGTATGAACATACTCTTACACGACTTTGGTTCTTATATCCAGCCCGACCTCATCGCCTATTTAACCAAGATGGGGCATCGCTGTAAAAATCTCGTCTATCCGCGTCCCAATCCGGCTACAGATGATTATTTTGAAAAATATGTTACAGTACACTTAAAGACCGGCGCCTACGACTGTGTGATGAGCACAAATTTTCACCCGCTGCTTGCCAGAGTCTGCTGCCAATGTAACATAAAATATCTTGCCTGGTCCTATGACAGTCCCATTTCCAAAGACCACATGGAATATTACGCGCATCCCACAAGCTATGTTTTCCTCTTTGACGGCGCAGAGGTAAATGAGTTCCGCAATATGGGCTTTCATAATGTCTATCACCTGCCGCTCGCGGTCAATACAAAACGCCTGTCTGCCATTTCCATCACGAACGCAGACAAAAAGCGTTTTTCCTGTGATGTTTCCTTTGTCGGGCGATTATACCAGTCAAAGCTAAACAGTATCTTGTCCCATCAGGATGACTACACCATCGGCTATATCAATGCCCTGACGGATGCACAGTTTAAGCTTGTAGGGTTTCCCTTATTAGATGATATAATTGACGATACCCTTCTCTCCCGCATCAATGATACTCTGGCAAAGCAGGGAATTGTTTATCATTCCGGTGAGGAAGAGGGCATCAACAAAGCCGCACTTTCTCTCTGCATCACCAATCAGATTACCCACAACGAGCGCATTGTCCTGCTCCGGCTTTTAAACCGCTTCTGCAACGTACATCTTTACTCTGATGAACGAATAGAACAGCTTGCCGAGGTTCCGTTTTACGGTCCTGTCACCTATTGTATCGAGATGCCAAAGGTGTTCCGCCTGAGTAAAATCAACCTCTGCCCTACTGCACGCGGTATCCGTTCCGGTCTGCCTCTCCGCATGCTGGATATTATTGGCTCAGGCGGCTTTTTGCTCTGCAATGCCCAGCCGGAGCTTGTCGATTATTTCCGCCCTGATATTGATATTGTATGCTATAGCAGCATAGAAGATGCCGTGGAAAAAGCAAGGTACTATTTATCCCATGAGGATGAACGGCTTCGTATTCAGCAAAACTCTTATGCCATTATTGAAGAAAAATTTTCTTATCCTGAGAGAATCGCCACAATGTTTCAAACCGCCGGCTTATAAAACCGACGGTTTTTCTATAAATGCCGTAACTGTCTGCAGCACACCCTTCAGATTCTCTCTGTTGAGCCGCTTTTCCTCTTCTGTCAGACGCTCCGACACATACAGTGTCGGAATCCCTTTTAAAAACGGAACTAACGAATATCTTTCCTTCCAGTCTTTTGCAATTTTCTCATTATCCGTAAAGAAAAAACTGTGGATTCCGTATTCTTTCTGCAAAAAGAAATCATACTGGGGAAGTTCCCCTATCAAAATATGAATTTGCATTGCCATAAGGGTATTGAACCTTACCTGTTCCATCAATCCCCGCCATGCAAAACCGGCCATAGCAAAAGTTACCAGAAAATCTTCCTTCAGCTCCACCAACTT
This sequence comes from uncultured Lachnospiraceae bacterium, assembly GCA_947177465.1. Taxonomy (GTDB): domain Bacteria; phylum Bacillota; class Clostridia; order Lachnospirales; family Lachnospiraceae; genus Acetatifactor. The sequence continues at coordinate 4,899 of CAMWUP010000015.1, read as the reverse complement.
ATTCATATACTTATCAGGCGACTCTTCCTCAGAAATAAAGAGTTCCATCACCTCATACCCCATATCACGCCAGATTTCCTTCATGATAGACATCGTTTCTGCCAAGATAACACGGTTTTTTTTGTCACAAAGCATAACTGCTTTCTTCATTCTAAAAATCTCCATACAATAGAATCCACAAGCGAGCATGCCCGCCATACTGATTCCATGTCCGTCTGACAACGGACTTTCCTATAAAGTAAAAAATAAAGGCTGACCTAAGTCAGCCTTTATGGTAGTGTTGCAATGATTACTGAAGTAAGGACAGTACGCCCTGATTAGCCTGGTTAGACTGAGCCAACATTGCCTGACCTGCCTGAGCAAGAATCTGGTTGTTGGAGTAGGTAACCATCTGAGTAGCCATATCGGTATCACGAATCTGAGATTCTGCTGCCGTGGTGTTCTCAACTACGTTGTCCAAGTTAGCGATGGTATGCTCAAGACGATTCTGAACTGCACCAAGGTCTGCACGCTGCTCATTCAGAGACTTAATAGCCTTCTTAACAAGGTCAATTGCTGACTTCGCGCTAGACTGTGTGCTGCAGCTAAGAGAAGAAACGCCCAATCCGCTTGCACTCATCGCACTGATGTTCATTGTGATGCAGTTATCACTTGAATTCTCAGCACCTACCTGAAGTGTAACGCCACTGAAAGAACCATTTAACAGTTTTCTCTCATTGAAGGTAGAGGTTGTAGATACACGGTCGATTTCACTAATCAGCTGCTTAATTTCCTTCTGGATATAAGCATCGTCTTCGCTCTGGTTCGTGCCGTTTGCTGCCTTAACTGCCAGCTCGTTCATTCTCTGAAGCATATCATGAACTTCATTCAGAGCACCTTCTGCTGTCTGTACGCAGGAGATACCATCCTGAGCATTTGCAGAAGCCTGTGTCAGACCACGAATCTGACGTCTCATCTTCTCGGAAATTGCAAGACCTGCTGCGTCATCTGCTGCACGGTTAATCTTGTAACCAGAAGCTAACTTCTCAGTTGCCTTTGCCTGACTGCTTGTTGTGAGACCAAGCATTCTGTTAGAGTTCATTGCTGTAAGATTGTGTTGTACTACCATATTATTATTCCTCCTTGAATATTAAGCTGCTTCCCTGCAGCCAGATTTTCGTGTTTACTGCTCGTGTGATTCGCACAATTCATACTAACAGTAAACTGTTACGATAGCCCTTTCAATTGTGCGGATTGAATCAGGCTATTTGCGAAAGCCTTATATGAAACTTTTTTTGTTTCATTTGCTTTACTTGTTAAATATATCGGTGAGATTTTGAATTACTTTAGGTCTTTTTAAATTTTTTTTAAATTTTTTTCAAAAGCTGCTGCTGCCTTCTCTCTGCCAAAAATTTTTCCATAATTTCCGCCAGCCAAACAGATTCCTTTGTTGTAAGTTTATGATTTTTACCGGCGAAGCCATTAATCATAGACACAAAATCACTCAGCTCATAACGAAGTCCGTCGCCAAGAAATTTGCTAAAATACTTATCCTCCATAGCTGCATCTTCAAAACGCACTTCAAAGGATTTTGTTTTCCACCATGGCGCCTCTACTATAATATAGCCCTTGGTGCCAGAAATAATCATCTGCCCCTCTGACTTTACTCCAAGTCCTACCTTTGCCGTTGCCAGACTGCTTTCATAGCGTAAATATGCCTTTGTGTAAAGGTCAATCCCTTCTTCGTTCTGAAATGTTTCAAAGCGAATATCTTTATAATTTCTTCCTAAAAGCTTCACAATAGCTAACAGCGGGTAACTCGCCAATTCTGTAAAGCTTCCGCCATATAAAGAGTCCTTCAGTTCTCGTGAAGTTGGCTTTTCCAATTTTGTAAAGCATGCCTCCACATCCCTGACCTCACCAATCTCACCGCTTCTTACAATGCCCAAAAGCTGTGAAAATCCGGGGCAATACGCCGTCTTAATTCCCTCCATTAAAACACAATTCTGTTTCTCCGCCAATTCATAAAATTCTTCTGCTTCCTTCTTTTTTAACAGCATTGGCTTTTCACAAAGCACATGCTTCTTTTGCAGGAGCGCCTTTTCAATATATTCTCCATGAGTCTCATGTGGGGACGCAATATAAACGGCATCTACACTTTGCAGGAAATCATTGAAATTGTCATAATAATGGTTCAATTCAAATTTTTCTGCATAGGCCTTCGCTTTTTCCACTTTCGGATGATAAACACTCTCCACAGTCAATCCGCTCACGTATTTTGCTTCCGGCACAAATCTGTTGGCAATTCTTCCCGTACCGATTACGCCTATCTGAACAATATTGTAGTTTTTTGCCCGCAGCGATGTACTGGAAATGCCTTTCGTCCGCTCTAAGTATACCACTTCACAATATTGTTTCAAATAATCAAACGCACCCAGCCAGTCAGAGCCTACGGTAAAAATATCAACGCCATACCGTTGAATATCCTCTACTTTCTGCCCCGCATGGTCTTCAATAATTATTTCATCCACAAATCCGGTCTGCCTGACATTCTCTATTCTCTCCATAATGGAATCCATCACGTTCAATTTTCCTCTGTGAGCATCATAGCTTTCCGTTGTAACACCTACAATAAGATAATCTCCAAGCGCTTTCGCCCGTTGCAGCAATTTGTAATGTCCCTCATGAAACAAATCAAAAGAGCCATATGTAATAACTTTCTTCACTCACCTGTGCCTCCCTCACCTTGTAGTTCCTGCGTCAAGGGAAGCAGCCGCAATGCTGAAACAGGATGTGTTACTCTATCCTTTTCTTCCGGCAGTTTCCTCCAATTTCCATAGCTGAAACTAAGATAATCTTCATAGTCGTAAATACCTTGCAACGGCTTTCCTTCAAAATAATATATCCTGCTCTTCTCATACCATTTCCGTGGTCTTTTCTCACTCGGAAATGTCAAAATCTTTACCCATGGGGAACAGGCATATTTTTGATTGCTATATCTGACAAATCTTTGATACAATTTCTTCAATTGTTTTTCAGGATAATACTGAATCAGGGAATAGACCGCTTTTTTCCAAAAAACTTTCTCCGCCTTTACCCCCACCGGCGCCCACATCAACTTCCGGATTAGGAAGCATTGGAAAGTATGAATTTTCTCAGCAATCTTCCCACTTGGGACACTGTCAAGTGGAAAAATATCCAGAAAAATCCCCTGATGATATTTCATATCCTCCTGATAGTTTCGTAAAAACAGGGTGTTTTTACGCCGCAGCTTTCCATATCCCCAGCGGTATCCTTCCGTACTACTGATATCCTGAAAGACAAACCGCTCCGTATCAAGATCCTTTTTGCAAGCTTTTTTAAACCGTTCATATTCCGGTCTCAACAACCCAACATCTGCGTCGTCATCCCATGGGATAAAACCACCATGCCTTACTGCACCCAAAAGCGTTCCTGCTACAATATTATAGCGAATTTTTCGCTTCCGGCAAATCCGGTCCACCTCATAGAGCATTTCTAATTCAATCATTTGAAGATTTCTTAATTCCTGCTCTGATAATTTATATACTTTCATTTTTTCCTCTCCTCCCAGATACATTTATTACTGATAATTATATCATAACATTAAGGCTGCCGCACTAATATTTAGCGCGGCAGCCTTGGATCATTCCTTATATTATTGTTTATCTAAACAAAACGACTGAAATATGCCTTTTCAGTATCATGAAACGTAAATTGTATTTCCTTTTTCGGCAACCCTCCCAATAACTTTCTAATCTTATTGTCATCAACTGTTGTTTTAGATATTTCAAAAATAACTTCCGCTACATCACTCATTACTTCTTTGGGCCAGTTGTATCTTGCAATTTCCTGTGTCCCCAAACGGATTCCATATCCGCCAAACAACAGCTTCTTCTTTTTATTCAAAGTAATGCCATAATGCATACTTCTTTCAAAGATGCGGTTCATCATATCCATATCTGTTCTTATAAACACTTCATGCGTCTGTGAGCAATATCCCTGAAAACACGCAACATCCATTCCACGTTGTTTTAACTGCTTACCTAGATAATCAGACAACTCTACGATATGCTCTTGATAAGCACTGCCAAAATTCTCAAACTCCACCAGCGTAAACAGCAGGCTTACTTTTTGATGCATCTGTGTATGCCGGATATAAATCGGATTGATGTTAATCTCCAACTGTTCATGCAGTTTTTCATTATTCGTCATAATCAATCCACTTGCAGGTCCCGGAAATGTCTTATGTGTACCACCAAAAATTACAATATTTTCAAAATCCAAAAGCGGATTATGTATCAGACCAGCTCCAATCAAACCAAGTATCTGACTGACATCATACAAAAGCACCGTATTTTGAAGTTCTATTTTCTCCACGGATAAAGGTCTTATAATATCAGACGGCGCCAATAAAATGAAATCGATTCTTTCTTTTTTAAGTATCAAATTCAGTTGATTATAATCCAAATCGTACTGATTATAACAATAAGGAACTTCTTTCACCTGCAGTCCCAGTCGTTCACAGATTGGCTTAACAGAAGCATGTCCTCCGCTCTCGCTTCCCAGAAGCAACACTTTATCTCCGATTTTAGCAAGCGACATCAGCACAATCATTAAACAGTTCATACCCGTCAAGGTTCTGGCATCCGTATACTTCGCGCCAAAAATTTTCCCGCATTCTTCAGAAATCATTTCATAAAAAGGCAACAAATAATTGCTCCCTATAAAATTATTATCATCTGTATAAGAATAAGTATTTCCTACAATATATCTCTCTTGAAATCCCATGGATAATGGCAGCTTACCAAAATCAGAAATCACATTTTCCGCCGCGCACAGCGGAAGCGTTTTATCATAATAGGAAGAAAAACTCTCTGTAATATTTACCAATTCTTGTAT
>CAMWUP010000014.1 GCA_947177465.1 uncultured Lachnospiraceae bacterium | reverse complement strand
CCTCCAAAGGACAGGACTATTATCTGTGGCTTGTGGAAAAAAACACCGGTTCCGCACTTACTATAGACGAAATCAAGGCAATTTTATATCCCCGCTTTGAAGCGGAATATGAAGAGCTGCATGAAATGCTCTCTGCAAGAGAGGATTCCATTGCTCTCTGGATACAAATTTTGCAGGACAGCAGCTTCCCGCTGCTGACACCGGAAGATATGCTTGCCGATTTGCAGGAAAGGATGCACTCAGATTTTCCACCCTTTCCGTCAGAGCTCTTTGCTGCTGACGCCCCGCCCTCCCTGTCCGTCAAGGCGGTTTCCGAAAGTCTGCAGGACTATTGCGCCCCCGCCTTTTATCTGACGCCCCCTTTGGACGACACAGAAAACAATGTTATATATATTAACGAAAAAACCACACCCGCAGGACTTGCGCTATATACTACGCTGGCACACGAGGGATACCCGGGACATCTCTATCAGTCCGTATACAGCCAGCGCGCTATGAATCAGGATGACGAAAATCCCGTCCGTCAGGTACTCTCCTACAGCGGCTATCTGGAAGGCTGGGCGCTGTATGTAGAATTTATTTCTTATGACTATGCCGCCGCTCTGGCCGCTGAACAGGGTGACGAGGACGCCGCCTATGCCTACATAATAGAAAAGCATAACCGCAATATGCAGTTATGCCTGTATGCATTGCTGGATGTGTCCATCCATTACGATGGCGCTTCCTTTGAACAGATCCAACAGGTGTTATCCTCCTTCGGCATCACCGATTTGGAAACTGCTCGCCATGTTTATGACTACATCGCAGAGGAGCCATCCAATTACCTGAAATATTATCTCAGCTATCTGGAAATCCTCCGGCTAAAAGAGGACGCACAGGAAAAATGGGGAGAAGATTACAGCGATTTGAAATTCCACACCTTCTTCCTAAACTGCGGTCCCTCAGATTTTTCTACCATTTCTGAAGCCCTGAAAGCAGATTAAACCAAGCGGCCTGCTGCTTTTTCCAAGGAAGCGCTGATTAAACCAGTTCTTCCTTGAAAAAGCAGTCCAGGCTGCTTAATTCTTCTTCTGCATCCTCTATACGCCAGACGGCCTCAAGTATACCCTCCATAAACAGCAGCTTTTCCATATCTTCCACACTGTAGCCCGTTTTTTCCGCCATCAACTTAAGCATCCTCCGCAGATGGGCTTTTATATTATGAGTTGCGAGTTCTGTGACATAACCGAATTCATTCAGCAGAAATCTGGGAATATCAAAAATTTCAGGACCCACAATGCCTTTGGGGTCAATCATGTAATATCCATCGCTGCCCAGCAGAATATTGTCATGATGCAAATCGCCGTGGAGCAGTACTCTCTCAGAATATTTTGCAAACATCTCCCTTCCGATTTGACATGCCCTGTGCATCTTTTCGCTTATCTCTTCCCCCAGACGGTTATCCTTGCAAAACTGCTCCGCCCTTTCCAGCCAGTCCATATAGGTTTCATGCCCTTCATAGTCTTCCCCGCCAGTGTGAATCATTTGAAAAACACTGTAAAATGCCTTCACACGCTCTTCAGGATTCGGCTCCTCTCTCAGTGGACTGCCCGGAAAAATCCGCTCGATAACAGTGATGCCGAGGGCGGCATCAAATTCGTACGCCTTACAGCAGCCGGTTCCATCAAGTGTTTTCAACATATCAAAACCTGATTTCAGCTCCTTTTTATCCTCGCTTATCTTTACGATGACATCTCCCCATCCTGCTGCTTCGGCACTGTATACTGCCCGTGACTCTTTCTCATACAGACACATAATATCCCTTAGTTTCCATTTGTCCGCAGCAATGTCAATCTTGTGCCTGCTCAGCTCGCGTGCCTCCTTGCCGGACATATGCTCGATTTTCAACTCCAGCATACAAAACCGCAATCCGTCTCCAATGACGCCATCCCTGCCTTCCTTACTATCATCAGGTGCATACTTGATTGCCAGTGCTTCTATCGCATGATACTTTTCCGCGCTGTCCTCCAAAATGCGAATGGTTCCGAAAACAATAACACTTCTAAAGTACGTCGTATATTCCTTCGGCACCACGCTGTCCTTGTCCACAACGCAGAAAGAAACCTTGCTGTTTCTTTGCACCGCATCCAACTTATGTCCGCTTAACGCGCTGTGGAAATATATCGCTTGCCGTCCCGCGTCATAGACATAGCTTAACGGCACTGCATAGGGATAATCATCATCTCCCGCTGTTGCCAAAACGCCTGCCGTTCCCCGCTCCAGCACTTCCTCACAAGCCTCTACGCTCAAAGCCTGTTTTCCTCTTCTCATTTCCCGAAACATATCCATACCTCCCGTATAACACGAACTATATAGCTCAAATTATAAGGCGATTTTTTTCATTTTTCAATCCTTTGGGTAAAGTGTGGGAAGAAAGGCGGTCATCCCCTCACAGAGCAGGCGCCGCATTTTCATTGACAAACCAGCTTGTCCGTCCTATACTTTACCTTTGAAACCAACATAGTCCCACAAGCCACGGTGACTAACCCATACGGCATATATAAAGGATGTGCATATTTTATGGAAAACCTCATATTCAGCCTTAACGCAACCGTACCCGTATTTCTACTGATGGTGCTTGGCTATATTCTACGACGGCTTAAGGTTGTGGACGAGCCCTTTGTCAACACCCTAAACTCCTTTAACTTTAAAATCACACTGCCGGTACTGCTCTTTCGGGATATCGCGGACTCCGATTTTTATTCTGTCTGGGATACCCGCTATGTCTTGTACTGCTTTTTTGTGACTCTTTTCTGTATTACCGTTATTTGGCTTCTGACAGCTTTTCTCTACAAGGATAAAGCACATACAGGGGAGTTTGTACAGGCATCCTTTCGAGGCAGCGCAGCCGTTTTGGGCATCGCTTTCATCCAGAATATCTACGGGAATGCAGGCATGGCGCCGCTTATGATAATCGGAACCGTACCCCTGTATAACATTGCCGCCGTGCTGATTCTCTCCTTTACAGGTCCCCACAGAGAAGCCTCGGGCAAAAAGGCACTGTTAAAATCCATAAAAGGCATCCTCACCAACCCCATCATCATCAGCATCCTGTTGGGCATGGCGGTATCCGCCACAGGTCTCCGCTTTCCCTTTATCATAAGCAAGTCCATAGACAGCGTTTCCTCTCTGGCAACGCCCCTCGCCCTGCTTGGGCTTGGCGCAGGCTTTGAGGGAAAAAAAGCCTTGAAGCAAATAAAACCTACGATATTTTGCTCTACCGTTAAGCTGCTGATACAGCCGCTTCTTTTCCTGCCTCTTGCTGCCCAGCTCGGCTTTCGGAACGAAAAAATGGTGGCAATCCTGATTATGCTCGGCGCTCCCACCACCGTGAGCTGCTATATTATGGCAAAAAATATGGGGCATGAAGGAACCCTGACCTCCAGCGTCGTAGTGGCAACCACCTTCTTCAGCGCAGTGACCATCACGCTATGGCTCTTTGTCCTGCGCAGCTTCGGACTGATTTAACGGCTCCGCAGTATATCCGCAACCGCTTCATAGGAGATAACAAACAAAAAGTCTCTGTCCGCTCCGGAACCTATCGTATGTATCCCATAGTATAGACCAATTCCCTCTTCTGTCAGATAAAACTGCGTTATATCATAGGCATCCCATAATATTGTATCAAGGCTGCTGTCCGTTTCCGAACATTCCCTATATTTGTAAATGGAAGCAAACAGGCATAGCAGCGCTTCTTCCTCCGATACGGTAAACAGATCTCCCAGCGCAATTACTTCTCCGCTCTGCCTGTCAAAAGTTACCGGCATTTCTTTCTGAAACCCTCTGACGCCTCCCAGCCAGCCGTACAAACCATTCGATACAGTCAGATAGTGCTCATCCAGATACATGTAGTTATAGTCCACCTCTTCAAAATAGCCGGTACCTGCATCTTCCTCATAAAACCGTTCTTTTTCTTCCAGTGCCCATTCATATCTTTCCTGAAAAAAGCGGTTTATTTTTTGATATCCTTCTATTTCTTCCCTAAACTGCGGCAGGCGTATAGAAAACTCACCATATATGTATCCATGAATGTCAAAACTGTCTTCATAAGTCAAATCCTCCGCCATATACATACTGTAATCTTCAGGATTGTAAAGACTGCTTATCACCGAAATGCGCTCCCCATACTCCCGATTCACTGCAGGCATCACCATGGGTACCTGCTGTGAATCCTCCCAAAGGAAAGGCCGCATTTCTTCATCCAGCGCAACCCACAAAACGCCCTCTTCCACAGACCGGAACTCGCGAATAAAAATATTCTTCCCAGTTACATAAAAAGAAGCAAGTTCTTCCCAATAAACGATGTTTGTACTGTTATTACCCTGTGCCGTACTTTCATAAAGCAGCTCCCAGCCATCCATGGCAGATGTCTCTTCTCCTTCTTCTTCACTTTCCCATTTTCCCACCACTCTATCCGGCTCTTCCTCTGTCAGCCTGTACAATCTGACCGTGCGTATGCCATCCTTTTTTTCTTCCGTCATACAGTAAATGCTTCCGTTTGCAATCCGCCAGTCCCCGTCGGGAAGAACCGCAATCTGTTCCCCTGGTTTGGCATCCGCCAAATCAAGACGATATAACCGCCCTGTTTCGTCATTCTGCTCACAGTATAAAAAATCCGATGTAAGCTGCATATTAAACCAACTTATTTTCTCAGAAGAAAGCTCCCAGATTGCAGACCTGTTTTCGCCATTCATATCGGCACGATACAGCAGATACTTACGCGCTTCCTTATCCGACAAAATATAGGTCAGCCTTTCCCCGTCCGTGACAAACTGCAGCACATGTCCCTCTATCAGCAGTTCCAAACCGCTCCCATCCTTCTTCATGCGATACAAACCGGCAGCACTGTCTTCTCCGGCACGCGACAAGTAAAAATAGTCCCCCCATACTTTCAGATAAGGCAGAGAGACATCCGAAATCCTGCAAAGGCCACTGCCATCTGTACCAACCCGATACAGCGTCATATCATCGTTTCTATTCAGAAAATACACCGTATCTCCATCTACATAGATATTTGAGGTCATCACTTTGGCAAGCAAAGTTTGTTCCGTTCCGTCCTCCCTTGCCCGATACAGATAATAATGATCAAGCTGGCTGCAATAATAATACCAGCCGTCTGCATATATTACGGAATTCCCTTGTACAAAAGCGTCCTGCGTAGTTACATACGGACGTACTTTATTCCTGCCGGAATATTTCATGCCCTTCACTGCCGCAGCCGCGCCATGCACAAAGCAGGCACTACAGATGACAATGGCAGCCACCGCCAAAATCCCCATACCCTGATTGATTCTTTTTCTTTTGATACCCATCCGCTCGTTTAACCTCCCCGCTTTTTTCGCATAATATCTTCATAACTGCATTGTTTTATTGAACTGACTATACTATAATATCCCATACATAATTATAGGACTTTATTGTCATATACCGCAAGCTTTCACTGCTTGATTACACAAATAAAAAATTAATGCCACTGGCCATAATATGCAGGAGGAATCTCTATGATACACTTACTTTTAGCTGTAATCTACTTATCCTTTATCAGCCTTGGACTGCCGGACGCGCTGCTCGGCTCAGCGTGGCCGTCCATGTATATTGCATTTGGCGTTCCAATCTCTTACGCCGGAATCATCTCCATGATTATCTCTGCAGGCACTATCATATCCAGCCTCCAGAGCGACAGACTGACGCGCCGGTTTGGGACAGGAATGGTCACAGCAGTCAGCGTGGCGATGACCGCTCTGGCGCTCTTTGGCTTTTCTATTACCAATTCCTTTCCTCTGCTCTGCCTTTGGGCAATCCCCTACGGTCTGGGCGCCGGAAGTGTGGACGCCTCCCTCAACAATTATGTCGCGCTTCACTATGCAAGCCGTCACATGAGCTGGCTCCACTGCATGTGGGGCCTCGGCGCATCTGTCGGTCCTTACATCATGGGTTATGCACTGACGGGTGGAAAAGGCTGGCATATGGGCTACCGCTACATCGCTTTGCTGCAAATCGCGCTGACCATCATACTGTTTTTCAGCCTGCCGCTCTGGAAAAAACGTACCGGGACAACTTCAGAGACAGCGGACGAAAAAAAAGAAAAAGCTTTGACACTAAAGCAGATTATCGCCATTCCCGGGGCTAAGGCAATTCTGATTACCTTCTTCTGTTATTGTGCCTTTGAGCAGACTGCCGGACTCTGGGCAGGCAGCTATCTGGTGCTTTTTAGAGGCTACACGGCGGAAGCTGCCGCAGAATACGCCGCCCTGTTCTATATCGGCATAACCGTTGGCAGGGCATTCAGCGGCTTTCTCACGCTGAAATTCAATGATGTACAGATGATTCGGCTTGGCGCCGCCATTATTTTGCTGGGCATTATTACTCTGCTTCTGCCTTTTGATGGTATTGCCGCCCCTGCAGGGCTTGTCCTGATAGGGCTCGGCTGCGCGCCGGTTTACCCCTGTATCATCCACTCCACCCCTGTACATTTCGGAGCGGACAAATCGCAGGCAGTCATCGGCGTACAGATGGCATTCGCCTATATAGGAAGCAGCCTCACACCTCCCCTGTTCGGACTGATTGCCAACTATATTCATATCGCGCTGCTTCCTGTCTGCCTGCTGCTCCTTCTTCTGCTTATGACGGTTATGCACGAACTGCTCCTGCGCAACACAAAAAAACCGGCAGCTTGATCACTTGCACCGACTGTTTGAATCGGTTTTATCGTCTGTCCTGCCGCTTCAGACCACCATGCCTGCCAGTACAACACTTGCCAGTAGTCCCGCCAGCATGGAGATAATGGCACCGGCCAGTGTATATCGGGTTTTGGTCACTTTAGCAGCTAAAAAATAAACCGACATAGTATAAAAAATAGTTTCCGTACAGCTCATCAGTATGGACGTCAGCATACCAATATAAGAATCCGTCCCATGGGTTTTGAAAATATCCAGCACCAGTCCCGTTGCCGCTGAGGAAGAAAACATTTTTACCAGTGTCAGCGGGACGATATCTGCCGGAATCCCTATCTTTTCCGTAAAGCTTCCCAAAATCCCGCCTAAGAATTGCATAAAGCCCGATGCCCGCAGTACACAGACGCCCACCATCAGCCCAACAAGCGTCGGCAGAATTCCCACTACCGTCTTTAAGCCCTCCTTGGCGCCGCCGATAAATTCCTCATATACCTGAACCTTGTTTATCAGTCCGTAAGCCACTATGTAAAAGATAATCACCGGTATAATCACATTAGAAAAATTTGCTAAAAACCCTGCCATTTTAATTCCCCCTGCCAAAGCGTTCCCTGCCCGCCTGCTGCTTTTTCCATATCGGTTTTCTGTCCTTTATTTTACAGTAAATAATCGCAATGATTGTAGAAAACAGAGTTGCAATTATAGCCGGCGCAATAACTGCCGCAGGATTAGCGCTTCCGTACTGCGTTCTGTACACAATCATGTTGACAGGTATCAACTGCAGCGATGAGGTGTTTAAAATCAAAAATGTGCACATTTCATTGCTTGCAATGCGCCCTTTTCCCCTCTCCGCTCTATCTCCGTCATCAAGATACGCGGGATTTCCTCTCTCCTCCTCCAGTTTTGCCAGCTCTTCCATTGCTTTTAAGCCCGCTGGTGTACATGCCCATCCCAGACCTAAAATATTGGCAATAAAATTGGTCGCAATAAATTTTCTTGATTCATGCTTTTTTGGTATACGTGGAAACATAAATGACAAAAAGGGCTGAATACCCGATGCAAGTCCGGCAATCAACCCTGATTTTTCTGCAATTCTCATTAACCCCATCCAAAGTGCCATGACTCCCGCCATGGTAATGCACAAGGACACCGCCTCTCCTGCGGAGCCAAGTGCCGCGTCCGTTACCGCCTCCATATTTCCGGTAATGGCAGCATACACCACGCCGATTAGTATCATAAAGGCCCAGATATAATTCAGCATATTTCCTCATCTACACGCCGTTTGTTAATATTATGTATATGAGGCACACCTTTTAAATATCTCCCCTTTCCTTCTTGTTCAGATACTTTTTCGCATACATCAAATCGTCTGCTTTTTTCAGGAAATCATCAAGTGTATGGTTTTTCACATGGTTTGTGCAGACCCCGATGCTTGCGTGTATATCATAAACCTTGCCACTGGTTTCATTGTAGGAACGGATTCCCCGATTCACCAGCTCCACGATTTCTTCTGTTCGTCCCTCAATATCTTTTCCGACAAAGACGATCAAAAACTCATCTCCGCCTATCCTCGCCGCAAGCTCATGATGGATACTGGCTTTGATAATACTTCCCAATGCGCTGATTGCTTCATCGCCTTCCGCATGTCCGTAAGTATCATTAATATGCTTCAGCCCATCCATATCCATGGATATCACTGTCATGTCCATCTCTTCCGCCATCTGAAGCAGCGTCTGGATTTTTTGATAAAACCCATTTCTGTTATACAATCCGGTCAGCAAGTCGCACATATAGACCCGCATTAACTCCATCTGCGCTTTCTGCATTTCCAAAAGCTGACGAAAGCTTGTAATAAATGCGGCATACGCCGTAAACCAGAATAAATCCAAATCAAACGTAATTGCTGTATAGCCGACAGCCCTGCCCTTCATGTGCATGGTAAGCACCAAAAGAAAATCATTTTCTTCAAGCTGCCTTTTTCTATCGGGAATCAGCTCGCCAAACTCCATACTCTTCCAATAATCCGTTTTCGGCTTCTCCCCATCATTGCAATAACGCAGCACATTCATGCTCCTTGTGTAGCTTGCATTGTCCGCCATATATACATGCTTCTGCGACTGTGTGCTGATTTCCGTCTCTTCTATTAAATCCGTATTGGCACAAAACCAAAAAGTCTTATATCGGAGTGGACTCGCATACTCCGGTATCGCCTCAATGATATCTGTAAATCTTTCTGCGTGCCCCAAATTGACAATCAACTGATTGAGGTTGCCTTGATACTCAATCTGCTGAATCAACTCTGCCTTCAGCTTGGCCATCTCCGAAGTCACATGTACGGCTTCCAGATTGGTACAGCCGCAGGAACCGCCAAGCTGCATTTTATTGTAAATCAGAACCTTTCCGTTTTCGTCGCTTTTGTATTCGCCTGTGGCAATAATGTCAAACAGCATATGAATAAATTCATCCACATTCCGAATTCCGGTAGTCAGGCGCGGATAATTATACCTCTCCATCTCAATACCGTCAAAACCACTGACCGCCACATCCTCCGGAACCCGATACCCCTTTTCCTGCAGACATTTACACACAGTCATCGCCATCGCATCATTTGCACATATAATGGCCTCCGGCATTGGCAATGCGTCGGCAAACATCTTTTGCATTGCCACCTCGGTAGGATCCTCCCAGAAATATCCCCAGTAAATCCGCTCCGGCTCATAGGGTATCTGATTTTGGGAAAGAACCTCCTTAAAAACAGCCAGCCGCTCTTCCGAATAGCTGTTTCCCGGTATACCACCCATAAAATTGATGGTACGGTATCCATGGTCCTCTACCATATGTCTTACGACCTCACGAAAAGCATCTCCATAGTCAAAAGCAAGATTGATGCAGCCGTCAAAACTTTTATCCACGGTTATAATAGGGACTCCTACGCTGTTCGCTTTTTTCACAAGCGCAAGCTGTTCCGTATCTTCTTTAAAGGTTTCCGACATTAAGACAATAGCGTCATACCTCTCAACACTGATAGCGTCAAAGATTTTCTTCTCGCCCGCAGCATTTAAATCATTATAAAAAAAGTCGGAAAGCGTTGAAAAAAATACCACCTTATAATGGCGGCTCACAGCTTCGGCCACCACTCTCTTAATCATTCTTGTCTGCTCGTCATAAAAAAAACCAGCTAGAATAACTGCTACTACTTTATAGTCTTCACCTTCGGAATACTTTCCCAACATTTCAGCCACCTCTTAAGGGTCCTCCTATCTGTTTAAAAGTTTTTCCGCTTCCCTCGTCATCTCATGCAGAATTTCGCTGCAGGGCTGCTCTTTCGTGACAATTCCGGCTGCCTGCCCCACCATAACAGTACCGCTTATCACATCGCCGTCCAATACCGCCTTCTGCATGGAATTCATCGCTGCTCTCTCCATGTCCTTCCAATAAATTCCTTCTTTTTCCATCCGCAGATATTCTCTGGACATTCGGTTGCCAATCTGACGCATTGGGCGCCCTTGATTTGCACCTGTTACCACAGAATCTATATCCTTTGCCTTGATAATTCTTTCTTTATAATTGGGATGTGCAATGGCTTCCCTGGCCACGCAGAAACGAGTTCTCATCTGAATTCCGTCGGCTCCCAAAACCATCGCCGCCGCAAAGCCTCTGCCATCTCCAATGCCGCCTGACGCTATTACAGGTATTTTCAAGGCATCTGCAACCTGCGGTATCAGTGTCATAGTGGTCACTGCGCCGATATGTCCGCCGGTCTCCAGCCCCTCCGCTATAACTGCGGCAGCTCCCATACGTTCCATCATCCTGGCAAGCGCCACACTTGAAACCGTCGGAATCACTT
The DNA here is from genome assembly GCA_947177465.1 of uncultured Lachnospiraceae bacterium. GTDB lineage: Bacteria > Bacillota > Clostridia > Lachnospirales > Lachnospiraceae > Acetatifactor. The sequence continues at coordinate 5,536 of CAMWUP010000014.1, read as the reverse complement.
TAATACCCGCAGACCTCCAGCGCTCCATATAATTGACAGGATTTCCGGAATCCGTCGTCACAATCTGTACGCCTTCCTCCATCACAACCTCTGTAATTTCTCCGATATTGGAATATCTTAGCACAATATGCACACCAAAAGGCTTCTTTGTCAGTTTTCTCACTTTTCTGATTTGAGTTCTTAATGCATCAGAAGACAAGCCGGCAGCACTGATAATACCAAGACCACCCGCTTGTGAAACAGCGGCGGCAAGGTGGTACTCTGCCACCCATGCCATACCGCCCTGTATAATAGGATACGCAATGCCGAGCAATTCGGTTATTCGGGTATCCATACCGCTTTACGCTTCGATATCCTTTGACTTCAGGTACTCAATCACATCGCCTACGGTCGCAATCTTTTCCAAATCCTCTGAAGGAATCTCTGTGCCAAACTCTTCCTCAAGCGCCATTACCAGCTCAAACAAATCAAGCGAATCTGCTCCCAAATCATCCTTAAAGGAAGAGCTCTCCGTAATATCCGCGCCATCCAGATTTAACTGTTCTTCAATAATTGCAATTACCTTTTCTAACATGATATTCTCCTTTTTTATTTCTTATAAATTGTTTTGCTAATCGAAGTATATGAAGCATATCAAAATTTGTCAAGTGCTTTATGCAGAATCCTTACTTTCCGGATATCACAATTTTATCTACCGCAATATAAGGAAGTACAGAATTGCCGTCCTCAACGGTCTCCTTTGAAACTGCCACCACGTTGTTCAGCATCTCCGCAAGATTGCCGTTTATCATGGTTTCGCTAACGGCGCCCTTTATCTCGCCGTCCTCAATTAGGAAGCTGTTCTTGGCAATACCGGAGAAATCACCGTTCGTTCCGGGCTGTCCACCTGAAAATCTGCCGACAATAATACCCTTCTTAATATTTTTAATCATATCGGCATAGGGCGTTTCTCCATTCTTCATGATAAGTGCAAAAGAGCTGCTCTTCGCACGCTCAAACCCGGACTTGTTTGACACATACAAGGAAAGCATAAAGGATTTCAGCACACCATCCTCAATGATGTTGTAATCCTCCGATTTGAAGCCGTCCCCTGTAAACCGCTCGCTGCAGCAGATGCGGGAGTCCGTCGGCGCAATCGAAATCGTAATGCTCTCGTCCGCCACCTTTGTATTTAATTTATCAAGCCAGATACTTGTCTTTTCCAAAATCACGGAATCGGTAACAAAATTGCCCAGCGCGCTGTAAATAAAGGAACCCAGACTGCTGGGTGCAAGAACCGCAACGCCTTCGAATTTGCCCTCCACAGGCACCGTCGTAAGCTGCGCTTCCACATCGCACAAGTCCTTTGCAAAAGAACCCAGTTCGATAAAGGGCTTGTCTAAACTGTCCGTGTTGACGGAGCTGCCAAAGAAAGAAGTCGTCCTCTCACCCTCATGGGCAGAATACATCATTTCAATGGAGTACTCGCCCCAGAAATACTCGAATTCCGTACCGTTTGTATTCTGATAAAGCGTATGGTTTTTTACATGGGATACAATCATCTGCTCCATCACGATTTTGGGATGATTGGTACGAATCTCTTCCATAAGCTCTTTGGTGCGTTCAAAAAGCTTATCTGCATCCGGCTCGTAACTGCCCTCGCGGAAGCACTCCTTTCCCTGATTGGGCGCTATGTCGTAGGCGCTGTCCGCAATGCCGGACTCCGCTGAAGCAAGACACTCCTTTACAGTTCCTGCAATCGCGGCGGCATCCAGCTTGTTAGTAAATGCAGAACCCTTTTTCTGATTTTTAAATGCCGTTATGGAAAGAGAGTTGTCAAAAAGGGTGCGGAACAGGGAAAACTCCCCGCCATCCACATTAAATTCATGAGTTTCCTTAAAAGTCACTGTGTACTGTGCTTTTTCAGCGCCCTCCTGCTTTAAGGCTTCCCCCGTTATCTGTGCAATACTTCTGATATCTTCCATTTTAGCGTCCTCCTATCATAACCTTGCAGCGCAGCGCAGGTCCACCCATTCCAACGGGCATCGGCTGTTTCTTGCCACAGAAGCCTGAGCTTGACCACACCATACCGTCAGAAACCATATCTACCGTTTTCAACATCTCAAACGCCACGCCGGAAATGGTGGTGTCAAGAATCGCACGTCCTAATTTTCCGTTTTTAATCTCATAGCCCATGCTTACACCAAACATAAACTCGCCGGTCGTATCCGCCTGTCCGTTGTTCGTATTGGTCAGATAATAACCGTCATCCACGGAAGCAATGATATCCTCAAGCTTATCCTTGCCCGGCAGAACGGCAGTATTCCGCATACGTATCAACGGCTCGTCTGAAAAATTGTATGCGCGCGCATTGCCCTGCGGCTTCACACCAAAATGCTCCGCGCTCTCCCTGTTATTCATATAGCCTTGCAGAATACCGTCCTGAATCAGTACGGCATCCTCTGCAGGAGTCCCCTCGTCATCCAGATAAACCGGCAGCGGCGCTTCCTCGCCCAATGCCGTGTGAGCAAAGTCCACCATAGTTACAAGCTCGGAGGCTACCTGCTTATGCAGCGCCGGTCCCGCCACGGAACCGCCAAGCACCAAATCCGCCTCTACCGTATGTCCTACCGCCTCGTGCGCAAGCATGCCCGACAAAATGCCGCCAAGCACTACCGTCTTGTAGCCTGCCTCCGCATACACACCTTCCCGCTTCTGCATCAATTTTTCATACAATGCGTCAACATCCGCATAAACCTGAGAAGGCGATTTGAATATATCGTCGAAATTGCCATAACCGCCTACCGGCTGATACAACTCAAGGGGTACACCCGATGTAGATTCGCTGTTCAGGAACAGGTAAATATAAGTTCTGGGCAATGTAACATGACCGTCATTTCCATCCGATGTGCAGATAAGCTTCTCCATGGAGTCTGCTGACAGAATCACAGAACGGCTGGAAAGCTTTGGGTATTTTTCGGAAATGTAAGCATCTATTTCCTTGACAAATTCTATGTACCGCTTCTGCTCTGTATCACAAATCACCTTGTTAAGCGGCATACTGCCTGCAGCAATAGGAGGGAAAATATTTTTTCCCTTTTGGATGTGTTTATCCATAAACAGCGCATTTTCAGTAGCCGCCTTTAAAACGGTTTCTGCCGCTGCCCCCGTGCACTCTGCCATGGAAGAAAAGCCGTACACTCCGTTTTTGTAAACTCTTGCGGAAACACCTGCCGTCTCCAATCTGGCGTTTGCCGTCAGATTCCCCTGAACAAGTGAAACACGCCTTTGTTTGTTTTCCTGTGCCCGAAGCTCTGTGTGAACTCCGGTGGTAAAAAGTGACCTTTTACCGGAAATGAAATCCTCCAACATAATTGGATACCTCCTTTAAAATAGATGTCCTGCGGCGTAAAGCCGCATAAGCCAAAACAATTACAAAAGCAGCGTATAGACTGCTGCCAGTGAAATCACAATCTGAATAATAGCAAAGCGGAATACCGTCTGCGTATTCGACCAGCCCAGCTTCTTCCTCACATGGTCATGCAGGGGCGTAAGCGTGTTCTTCAGAATCCGTATTTGAAACAGCCTGATGAGCGACAGCTTAACAAGCCCCAGTCCGCCATCCATGATAATAACAAAAGCGGCAGGGATATAGAGCAGCGGGCTTCCTGATTTTAAGATGGCAATACTGATAAACACTCCCATGGCACGGGAACCGGCATCTCCCATCAGCAGTCTGCTCGGCGAAGCATTATACCACAAATAACCGAGAATACATACCATAAACAGCAGAATGGGAAAAGAAATATCCTTGCCCTTGTCATTTATTTCATTAATGATATATATTGTAGTCAGGGTAATAATAGTAAGCGTTCCCGACAGACCATCGACGCCATCCGCACAATTCGTCACATTGATGGATACCCACACCAGCACCACGGCACAGATTGCAAACAATACCGGAGGAAAAGTTATCTGTCTCCCCATTATTTCTATTGTACTGGAATTGTGCTGCAGATAAGTAGTTGCAACGGCCACCGCAACCGCCAAATCAAGCAGCCCCTTTTTCAATTCCCCCCAGGGCTTTTCCGCCGTATCATCAAAAAATCCCGTGAGCATTTCGATTACAATCAGCATCAAATAAATACAGAGCTCTATGCTGAGTCCGGAGAAAAGCAGCGTTGCGACGGCAAAGACCAGCACGAATATAATACCGGCTCCTCTCGGCTTGCCTACAGATTTCTGTCCTTCCACAGCGTAGTCTCTGCCATGATCCTTTGGCAGGTAACTGCTTAGACGGCTTATCATGAGACAAGTTGCAGCAAAAGCGCCCAGCACCCCGATAAAAGCCAATAACGGCTGCTTGTCCGCAAAAAAGTATGGAAACATGTTTTATTCCTCCTGCATACCGCAGACCGCATCTGCGGTATTGCGTCAATAAATCCTCATTATGTATGCATTATAGCATATAATATGTATTATGCCAATATTTGTAAAGAAACTTTGGGTTTCAGGCATGACGCTTTTGGCTTACAGCAGACAGCGCCCATTCTACAATATATTTCTACAGCATCTCTTTTGGCAGACCCTTTAACATATTGTAGAATAGGCTGATTGCTGCTAAGAAACCGGCAGTTGCTGCCTTACAATGTCTTTGATGTGAAAAGCCCCTTTACATGTGCAACCTCTTCCTCTGTTGCCTTCTGTGCCGGAACATAGTAGGATTTTTCCCTTGCAATCTGATACAACTCCTCCTGCGACTGCTCACAGGTGCTCCGAAACTGCTTCAGTACACTTTTAAGCTCCTTGTTTTCCGTCTGCGGTATCATCTCCGCATACCGGATAAGTTCTCCGTTGATACCGGTCAGGGTATCTGCTACCATTGTTTTTTCCTGCATTTCCATATGATTTTTCCTCCTTACTGCAAAAACTTCATAAGCTGCTGCTTATTCTCCATGGCGGACTTTGCGCCTTTTTCAAAAAATTGTTTTACCTTTTCATCACTTGCGCACTTTGCATACTCCTGCATCTTGCAGTGCGTGGTGTCATAACCGCCGATAAGATGTCTCAAATTCTGCAGTTCCAGTTCTGATATATTTGTCATTTTTTTACTCCTTTCTGCTTTTAACTCTGCGATTTTATTATTTGAAGCCTCCATGATTTCTATTCAAAAAAGCAGTACAAATATTGTTTTAAAATTCATTTATTTTAATTTACCCAAAAAATCAAGAAAATCTTTTTTTATTATGCTATGCTGTAACTACGGTACGTACTGTAAGTCGAAATGCCGCCTGTGCGGCAGACGGGAGGGAAATTTGAAGCTTGATTTATTGGCAGCCGCCTTGGAAGCAATAGAAAACAACCTGACAAACGACATCAAAACAAGTGATATTGCCAACACCTGCGGCTGTTCCAAATCTACCCTTGAAAAATTGTTTCGATGCATAAACCACATGAGTGTGCACGATTATGTGGTTCGGCGCAAAATGGTAAAAGCTGCCCGCATGATTACGGAACAGCCGGAGCTTGGCATTTTGGAAATCGCCCTGTCCTTCGG